>JBCCQL010000129.1:0-8213 GCA_039024355.1 Planctomycetota bacterium | reverse complement strand
GTCGAGCATCTGCCGCAGGGCGACGTTCAGCGAGCGGATGCCGCCGCCGGTGGGCGTGGTGAGCGGCCCCTTGATGCCCACAAGGTAGGTGCGGAAGGCGTCGAGCGTGGCGCCGGGCAGCCACTCGCCGGTGGCGTCGTACGCCTTCTGCCCGGCCAGCACCTCGTGCCAAGCCAGCCGCCGCTGGCCGCCGTAGGCTTTCTCGACGGCCGCATCCAGCACGGTTTGGCTCGCCCGCCAGATGTCGGGCCCGGTGCCGTCGCCCTCGATGAAGGGGATGACCGGCGTCGTGGGCACGTCCAAGTGACCGTCGGTCATGGTGATCGGCTGGCCGGCGGCGGTGGCGGACATCTTCGGTGCTCCGGGGGACGAGAAGGCGAACGGGGCGAAGGAGGCGAACGGGGCTCCTGGCGAGAAGCGTTCTCGCCAAGCGAATTTGTCTGGCGTGCATGCCAGGGCGACCAAGTTTCGCGGAGACGCCGCAGCGCGGTCAATGGCCCGGCGTCGCTGCGGTCGCGGGGCGGCGCCGCGGCGTTGGCGGACAGAATTTGCGGTGCGGCGCCCGAGCGGCGAGAATCGGCAACTCACACGCAGGGCGGCCGCCGCGGGAGGTGCTTCTCGCACCGCGACGCACGCCCTGCCAACCAACCGGGAGCAAGACGGATGCAAGACGGCGTATCGAGGCGGAACTTCCTACGCACAGCGGCGGCCGCGGGCCTGGCCACCGGCGCGGCGAGTTATGCAGGGGCTACAGACCAAGCGGCTGCCGGCGATGCGGCGGCCCCCGCAGCCGACACGACGCCGTCGGCGGCGCCTTTCGAGATCTCTCTGGCCGAGTGGTCGCTGCACCGGACGCTGTGGTCCGGCAAGATGACCAACCTGGACTTCCCCGTCGCTGCCCGCCAGCAGTTCGGCATCGGCGCCGTGGAGTACGTCAACGGGTTCTTCAAGGACAAGGCGAACGACCAGGCCTACCTGACCGAGCTGAAGACGCGGTGCGAGGGCGAAGGCGTCCGCAGCCTGCTCATCATGTGCGACGGGGAGGGCAAGCTGGGCGACCCCGCCGCCGATCGCCGCCGCAAGGCGGTCGAGAACCACCACCGCTGGATCGACGCGGCGAAGTTCCTGGGGTGCCACTCAATCCGGGTCAACGCCTCCTCCGCCGGCAGCTACGAGGAGCAGCAGAAGCTAGCCGCCGACGGCCTCGCCCAACTGGGCGAGCACGCCGCCAAAGCCGGGCTGAACGTGCTGGTGGAGAACCACGGCGGGCTTAGCTCGTCGGGCGTTTGGCTGGCCGGCGTCATGCGGCTGGTAGGACGGGACAACGTGGGCACGCTGCCCGACTTCGGCAACTTCCGGATCAGCCGCGTCGAGCTCGGCGAGGGCGACGCCAAACGCCAGGTCGAGAACCGGTACGACCGCTACCAGGGCGTCGCCGAGCTGATGCCGTTCGCCAAGGCCGTGTCGGCCAAGAGCTACGCGTTCGACGCCGACGGCAACGAAACGCAGACCGACTACTTCCGGATGCTCAAGCTGGTCACCGAGGCCGGTTACAGCGGCTACGTCGGCGTCGAGTGGGAGGGCAACGCCCCCGGCGAGAGCCAAGGCATCTTGCTCACCAAGAAGCTGCTCGAGCGGGTGCGGGCATCGATGGCGTGAGGTGCGCCGAACCGCGGCTGCCGCGTGGCCGGCTTATTCGGATCGGCGAATCGATGGTCTTGCGTCCCCTGGCTTCGTGGAAACCGCTCCGCAGGGCCACCGCCTCAGCGCGATGGGGCACGGGCTGCTGCTCGTGGCCGCGGTCCTGATTTTTGTTGAAGTTCGCCAAAACCTCGACAAACGCAGGCTCAAATCCCACGGCCGCTCCGGCAGCAGCCGGACAAGACAGTCGGGCCGATGGGAAAACGCCGCTGCCTAAGAACTGTGCACGCCGGCCGTGCACGCTTACCGGGCACAGCCTGCCCAAAGATAGGCGTCGGGGTCGATTCGCCATAAGTGCATGCACTGCAAGGACGTGTGCCAGGGCGTTTGACAGCACCGGAAGATGCTGGCGAACGTTGGGCTCAGGAGCCCAGTCCCCCGCCGCCGTCACACGCATCTCTGGAAGGAGACGAGTGCTGTGCAAGCAGAATCCCCTGCCGCGTACCAACAACTGCTCCAATTCGCCGACAGCTTTTACCGGAAGGACCCCGACTGGGTGACGTTCTTCCGCGAAGTGCTGGGCATCGATGGGGCCGTCCGCAAGACGTTCCCCAACTTCGACGACCTGGCCGCGTTTGAGCGGAGCGAGGAGTACGACCAGATCCAGAAGATGGTGGTCAAGCTCCGCGAGAAGAAGCCGGCCGCCGACGCCGACGCCGAGCCTACGCGTGTCATCACCGTCCGGCTGCCGAAGAGCATGCACGAGTACCTGCGTTCCGAGGCGCACGACCTGCGTACCAGCATGAACAAGCTGTGCATCTCCAAGCTGCTGCAGGTGATCGAGCAGGACATGATCCCGGCCGAGAATACCGCGCCGCCGAAGCGGCGGACGTCGCCGGCGCCGGCAGCCCCACCCTCAGCGGCCCAGCCGTCATCAGCGCAGCCCGCTGCGGCGGCGGGGCAGCCCGTTTACGGCCAGTCGCCGTCGGGCGGCTCGCCGGGCTACGGCTCTTTCTGACGCCGGCCGGGCCATCGCGTTGTCACCTTCTACACGTGCCGCCCCGGGGAGCCCCCCGGGGCGGCATCTTCGTGTCCGGCCCACCAGCGGCGAGGCGCCTTGGGAAAGACGGGCTGCTGTGGAAGAAACAAAGCCGGAGAGGGCCTATAAGCCGGGTTTTGTCGCCCCGCCCATCGCGGGGCCGGCAGCCATTCCTCTAGGGCGGCGATTGCTCGCCGCCTCGAGCGGCCCACCCGGGGGTCGTCGCGAGCCGGGCTAGCTCATGCCCCCTGCTTGGCCTTGCGTCGGGTGGGGTTTACCTAGCCAAGCGGGTCACCCCGCCTGCTGGTGCGCTCTTACCGCACCTTTTCACCCTTACCGGGAGGGCTGTCGGCTGCTGGCGCTCGGCGGCCGGCCAGCGACGCAGACGTCGCGTCGATACCGACGACCGACGGCCAAGAGCAGACAACCCTCCCGGCGGTTTCTTTTCTGTGGCACTTTCCCTAGCCTCGCGGCCGGTGGGCGTTACCCACCACCCTGCCCTACGCCGCCCGGACTTTCCTCCCGCGGGTTGCCCGCCCGAAGGCAAGCCCCCGCCGGCGGCTGCCCGGCCCTCTCCGGCGTGACTGATCATACCGCAAAACCTGTTCGCAGGCGGCATGGGCGCTGCCGCCGATGCTGCTACCTGCGAAGTCAGACCATCTGCCGACCCGCCCCCCGCCGCCATGCGGCCGCCAGCCACGCGAAAGTTGACGCTCATTTTGCTGCTGCCTAGATTGGAGTGTCGGGCAACCGCACATCCGATCGGTTTGCTGGGATCATCGCGACCACAACCACCACGGCACGAGGCGAGGCCCAGTATGTACGGCGAACTCATCCCGCTCGGCGGTGGCGACACCATCCCGCTGCTCAAGAAGAAGCTGCTGGTCGGGCGCCGGGAGAGCTGCGACATCGTCCTGCGGTTCGCCAACGTCTCTGCACACCACTGCCAGCTGACGTTCGACGACGGCTACCTCTACGCCCGCGACCTTCAGAGCCGCAACGGCATCAAGGTGAACGACGTCCGCGTGCAAGAGAAGCGGATCGACCCGGGCGACACGCTGGCCGTGGCCAAGCACAAGTACCGCGTGGAGTACTCACCCGCGGAGCTCGGCGCTGTGGGCCCGCCGCCGACGGAGGACGCCACCCGCGAGATCCTCGGCGAGTCGCTATTGTCCCGCGCCGGCCTTCAAAAGCCCCAGGCGGGAGGGCCCGAGCAAGGCGGGCGGTACGACCCCACCAACATGAAAGCCGGCCAGATCAAGCTGCCGCAAAAACCGGTTTGACTGTGCCTGCGGCCAGCACCGCCGGTGGCGGACGGGCGTCCTTACTCGTAGCTGCGTCGGCTTCCGCGACGCGAGCTTTCGCCGCCCGTCCGGAGACTTTCGCCAAGCCCGCGGCCGGCGGAGGACTTTCGCTGCCCATGTGCAACGCCGGCGTGCTCTCCTAGGGTTGCTGCCAGCATGGCGAAGAAGAAGCGGAAGCTCCGAGCGACGTTCCGCAAGGGGCACGACTCTCGCACCCGCCGCAATGATCTGACCCGCCGGCTGGGCGACGCGGCCGAAGAAGACGCCGCAGCTGGCGAACGCATCAGCGGCAAGGGCCGCCTGAGCCGCAAACGGACGCTCGCCGGCGGCGAAGTTGTCGAGGACGCCGCCGGCGAAGCCGTGCTGCCCGCCATCGATCGCGACGCGTGCCTGCGTGGCCGCGTGCTCCGCGTGCAGGGCCTAGTTAGCCGCGTCGAAGCCGAGGACCGGCAAGTCTACCGCTGCGCGACGCGGCAGCTCCTCAAGCAGCTTGCCACGGACCTGCGGCACGTGGTCGCCGCGGGCGACGACGTTTGGTTCCGCCCCGAGACGACGGGCGGAACCGGCGAACGCCGCGAGGGCGTCATCGAACGCGTCGAGCCACGCTACGGCGTGCTGAGCCGCACCAGCCGGCAGCGGCAGCAGCTGATCGCCGTGAACGTTGACCAGGTGCTGATCGTCACCAGCGCGGCCGAGCCACGCCTGAAGCCGAACCTGATCGATCGCTACTTGGTGACGTGCGAGCGGACCGGCATCCGCCCGGTGATCGTCATCAACAAGGTCGACCTGATCGAGCCGGCAGACCTGATGCCGCTGGTGGGCGTGTACGCCCAGCTGGGCTACCGAGTGGCCTTGGCGTCGGCCGGCAGCGGCCTGGGCATCGGGCCGCTGCGGGCGATGCTGGCCGGCAAGCGGACGGCCTTCACCGGCCAGAGCGGCGTGGGCAAGTCTTCGCTGCTCAACGCCATCGACCCCGGCCTGGGTCTCCGCGTAAACGCCGTCAGCGCCGAGTCGCAGAAGGGGCGCCACACCACCACCACCGCCGAGCTGTTCCCCATCGAAACCGCGGGCGGCGAGCGCGGCTTTGTGATCGACACGCCCGGCATCCGGCAGTTTTCGCTGTGGGGCGTTGTGCCCGAAGAGGTCGCCGGCTTCTTCCGCGACCTGCGGCCCTACGTCAGCCAGTGCCGCTACCCCGACTGCACGCACACGCACGAAGACCCGTGCGCGGTCAAGGACGCGGTGGCCGATGGCTGGATCGACGCGCGGCGGTACGAGAGCTACCTGCAGATCCACGCGGGCGACTCGGCGTGAATGGCGGCGTGCAGCCAACGCCCAAAACCGAAAGTCGGGGCAGGCGATCGTCGTTTCACGGGTTATTTCGCAGACAACGCCGCACAGGATCGAGGTTTAGTTCGAACGCGCCGTGGCCCACGCGGCGGCGGTCGATTTGGACCGCCGCCGGGCCGCGTCTAGACTGACTACCGACTCCAAGCCCGCCGCCGCTCACCGCCTTTGCTCGTGGCCGAATGCCTCGGGCAGCCTCATCGCCTGTGTCGACCCCCGACTCCACGCCCGACCCACGCCGTGCATCGACCGGGGCCGCTGCGCTCTCGCACGGTGCCGACGCACAAGCCAGCGACGCGTCCGCGGCAGCCGAGCAGTCGATCGAGACCGACCGGACCGTGGCGTCCGAGGGGCCAATCGTCTCGTCCGATGCCGCCTACGCCGGCCTCCGCCCACGCGACCTGGGCAAGGCGCTGGTCGGTCAGCGGATTGATTCGGTGAAGCTCGAGGCGTTCGTAGGCGGCGGGGGCATGGGGGCCGTCTTCCGCGGGAGGGACGTCGCGCTGCAGCGGACCGTGGCGGTCAAGGTGCTCGCCACGCACAACGCCGCGGGGGCGAACACCACACGCCGCTTCGAGGTCGAGGCCCAGTCGGCCGCCAGGCTCGACCACCCGAACATCGCACGCATCTACCACGTGGGCGAAGACCGCGGCCTGCGGTACATCGTCTTCGAGTACATCGAGGGCGTAAACCTGCGTGACCTGGTGGTGGAGCAAGGGCCGCTTGGCGTGCCGGCTGCTCTGAGCTATGTGATCCAGGTGACCGACGCGCTGGTGCACGCTTGGAAGCGGAGCGTTGTGCACCGCGACATCAAGCCCTCGAACGTGCTGGTTACGCCCGAGGGGCAGGCCAAGCTGGTCGACATGGGCCTCGCGCGGCTCGACCAGGTGGAGCAGCCCGAGCAAGACCTCACGGCGACCGGGGCGACGCTGGGCACGTTCGACTACATCGCGCCGGAGCAGGCCCGCGACCCGCGCGACGCCGACGCCCGCAGCGACATCTACTCGCTGGGCTGCACGCTGCACTACATGCTGACCGGCAAGCCGCCGTTCCCGGACGGCACCGCGCTGCAGAAGCTGCTACAGCACCAGGCCGACCCGCCGCCCGACATCCGCCAGGCCCGGCCCGACGTGCCCCGGCCGCTGGCCCGGGTGCTGGCGAAGATGCTGGCCAAGCGGCCCGAGGCCCGGCACCAAGAGCCGACGCAGCTCTTTGGCGAGCTGCTGGCGATCGCCCAGCCGATGGGCATCGCCACGGCCAGCGCGGCGGTGCTGGCCGCCGAGCCGGCGGCGATGGCCACGACGGTGGCGCGCCGGCACGCGCCGTGGGTAGCCGCGGTTGGCCTGCTGGCGGCGGGTACGCTCGCCGCGCCGAGCGTTGTGCCCCCACCCGCCGGCGGCCGGGCGTTCGATGAGCTGGAGCTAGCCGCGCCGGCTGACGACCCGACGGGCCAGCCTCCCGCCGCCCAACAGGCAAACACAGCAGCCAACGCCCCGGCGCCGCCGGCGGGCGAGGCGAACCAAAGCCCCGCGGGCGCCGACGCTGCGGAGTAGTCCGGGCAGCGCCGGCCGGGGTCGCTTGCTCCTCTGCTGCGGGCAGCAGCCAGCGGCCGCGGCCAACGCGGCGTGGGTGGCGCTCGGGCGCTGCGCGCGACCATCGCCTCGCGGGCAGCGTGCCGGCACGCTTGCGTGTGGGCGTCGCGTACGTGGGCGTGTGGAGTCGGGCCAAACGGCCAAGAAACCTGGGCAACCTCCGGCGTGCCGGGCTACACTGCCCGCTTTGCTCACCCCCGCCCGCCCCCGCCAGGCTTCTTCATGCCCGAGCCGACGACCAATTACACTTCCCCGGGGCCCGAGCCGACGGCCACCGCTTACCGAACGAAGCCTCAAGACACCGAGCAGATGCCCGGCGGCATCCCCTTTATCGTCGGCAACGAGGCGGCCGAGCGGTTCAGCTTTTACGGGATGAAGGCCATCCTGGCGGTCTTCATGACGAAGTACCTGCTCAACGCGTCCGGCGAAGAAGCCTTCTTTTCAAATGAGGCGGCGAAGGAGGCCGTTAGTTGGTTCAACACCGCCGTCTACGCAACGCCGGTACTGGGGGCCCTCTTGGCCGACACGCTGCTCGGGAAGTATCGCACGATCGTTTCGCTTTCGCTGCTCTACTGCGTAGGGCACGGCGTCCTCGCGCTGCTGGACTTCGAGCCGCTGATGGCGATGGGCGTCGAGCCGAAATGGATCCTGTTCCTAGGGCTCGGCCTAATATCGCTGGGCGCAGGCGGCATCAAGCCATGCGTTTCGTCTCACGTCGGCGACCAGTTCGGCCACCGCAACAAGCACCTGATGAGCAAGGTGTACGGCTGGTTCTACTTCTCGATCAACTTTGGCTCTACGTTCGCACAGCTGCTGATCCCGATTCTGCTGCTGAAGATGGGGCCGGCGGTCGCATTCGGCGTGCCGGGCGTCTTGATGGCGATTGCGACATTCGCCTTTTGGCTTGGGCGTCACGAGTACGCCCATATCCCGCCGGCGGGAGGCAAATTTTGGGCAGAGACCTTCGGCCCTGACGGCTTGCGGGCGTTGCTCAACCTCACTCCGCTGCTGTTCTTCGCAGCCCCCTTCTGGGCGTTGTTCGATCAGACGGCGCACGCGTGGGTGCTGCAGGCAGAGAACATGGACCGCGCGTTTACGCTCGGGCCGATCGGCTTCGACCTGACCGCCGATCAGATGCAGGCGGTGAACCCGATCTTTGTGATGATTTTGGTGCCGCTGTTTACCTACGGACTCTACCCATGGCTGGGCCGATTCTTTGAGGTCACGCCTCTCCGCAAGGTTGGCGCGGGCATGGTGTTTGCGGCGGCGTGGTTCGCGATCATCGCCCTG
>JBCCQL010000128.1:0-8281 GCA_039024355.1 Planctomycetota bacterium | reverse complement strand
TCCGGCGCCTCGTTTACCGTGTGGCAGAACTACTGCTTGGTCGCCCGTCTCAACGTTGTTCAGGTGTTCTGGCCTCAATACACCACGCCTTCGATGTCGTTTCAGCCCACAGGCCGGCGGCGCCCAGCGCCTCGACCGCGGCGGCGAAGACCACCGCCCGGAACAAGAATCTGCGCGCGCTAAAGCCCTCGGGTAGCGAGAAGGCCGTGGCCGCCATCGCCTTGCGGTCCCGCGGCAGCGGCTTGCCACGCGAGAGGATCACGAACGACCCCAGCGTCATGTAGCCTAGCCCGCCGAGCTGGAACAGCACCAGGATCACCAGCTCGCTGAGGAACGAATACGCCGCCGGCGTGCCGACGGTC
The DNA here is from genome assembly GCA_039024355.1 of Planctomycetota bacterium. Lineage (GTDB taxonomy): Bacteria > Planctomycetota > Planctomycetia > Pirellulales > Lacipirellulaceae > JBCCQL01. The sequence continues at coordinate 7,919 of JBCCQL010000128.1, read as the reverse complement.
GCCAGGCCGGTGGTGCTCACGGCCGAGGTCGCCATGAACAGGTTGTCCAGCACACCAACCGGCTCGCCCTGCCAGCAGACGGGCAGGCACAGCAGAAGCCAGCCGACGGCCACGTAGCTCAGGTAGCCCAGCACGAGCATCTGCGTCGGGCGGAGGCGGTGGAACCAGCGTGGCATGGGGCGGTCGTTCGAGTCGCGGCGGGCGGGCGGTCTACCCGTACTGTCGGCGGCCGCGTCGGCCTTGGCAACCGCCCGGCCGCGTTGCCTGCGTCGAAGCACATGCCCAAGCAGCGCAGGCCCACGCAGCGGCGCCCGCGTGGGCCCCAGCGCAGCACCGCCGCGAGGCCGCGTCGCTAACTCCGCCGCCGCCGCAGCCCGCCAACCGCCAACGCCGCCGCCGCAAGGCAGAGCGAACCTGGCTCGGGCACGGGCGGCGTGTAGAGCGCAATGCCGCCGCGGCCGTCGGCCAGCTCGAAGGCGTAGGCGACCTGCCCCAGTTCGTTGAACCCGCTGCCCTCGTCCTGACGCACCCCGCCCGGCTCAAAGACAAGCCAAGTGATGGTGCTGCCCAACAACGGATCGCCGGTGCGAGCGACTTCGATAAGACCGAGCCGATCGTCGTACAGAAAGATGCCTAAGCTTCCCTGCTGTGGCTCTTCAACGACCGTAGCAAGGAAGGCCACTTGACCGAGGTCGTTGATCGCAACCGACGCTTCATTGCTTGATCGGTCTCCAAAGACAAAGAACTCGCCGCCGCCGGGTGCAGCTCCGCCACCCCGCGCTATCTCTACAAGCCCCTCGACGGTGCCATCGCCGCGGAAGATGCTGGTGAAGGGCGGCTCTTCAGTGCAAGCAATCCCCGTGAAAAAATCAGTGCAAACAATCGTCGTGAAAAAAGCGGCCTGACCAACGTTGTTTAGTGCAACAACAACGTCTCGAGGCCCACGCGCACCTTGCATGAAAAGCCTGACGAAAAAGGCCCCATTGCCGTCGGGCGCCGGTTGCCCGCTGCGGACGATTTCTAACACTGTGTCACCATCACCCAAAAAAATCCCGAAAGGTGAACCAACTTCGTCTTGCAAAAGCAGGTTACCGAGAAACGCGATCTGGCCGACGTCATTGATTACAGGCGAGCCAGTTAACCCGCTGAAGGCGGCGTTGCCCACCGGCGAAGCTTGGTCAGAACTGGCTACAACGGTGCTGGTGATTCCATCGCTACGCAGCACGCCGGCAGAAGAGAAAGAAGCTACCTGCCCTGCATCGTTGATTGTGGGAGCAAGCTGGGGCGGCGGGAACGTGGCGAACTCCGTCTCTACAACGCCGTCGCTGCGGATGATAACCGGCTGGGTCGGCCCGTGAGCGGGGTCGTTCAGCGAGCTAGCAAAAACGACCTGGCCGGCGTTATTCAGCGGGAACGATGCCAGATCGCCAAGGAATGTAAAACCGCGGTAGGTGCGGTTGCTATCCGCAGCAGGCTGACCCTCGCGGGCGATCTGGGTGATCGTTTGGCCATCGCCGAGGAACAACCCTTCATTGTCGGAGAAACCAGCGGCGGTGCCGGCCAGTGTTCCACGAAAGCCAACTTGCCCTGCCTCGTTGACCGTGACCCATGCAACTGTGTCGTTGTAAATCAAGCTAGAAAACGTCCCGTTGCCGTCGGGCGCGGCTTGGCCCGCGCGAACGATCTGCGTCACGGTGTCGCCGGCTAAGTACACGCCGACGTCTTGGCCATCGAACCCGACGGAGGCGGCGTGGGAGACGACGAAAGCCGCCTGACCCAAGTCATTGAGAACCGGCGCCCCAAAAGCGCTAAATTCGCCGTTTCCGTTGGGGGCGGTGTCGCCCGTCAACGCGAGCACCTCTACGCGTTGTGCATGCGAGCATGGCCCCAGATCGATGGCAGCCGGCAGAAACGCGATCGCGATGGCCAGGCTGCCGACCACAAAGCGACGCCGTAGGTGATGTTTCATTTCTCCTGCTGTTCTTTCCTCTGTCGTACTACGCGCCCCTGACGAAGGCGGGCTGCCCCGCACTCGTGCTCTCAGCATGAGCGCATTCTCTGGGGGACGCAATCTGTTTGCAGCACATGGCAGTCCCGTGGCTAGGCGTCCAAGGCCGCCAACAGAGAGCGGAGAGCGGAGAGCGGATGCCTGCGTGCGGGCTGTCGCAGTCGGTCAGACCACCCGCTGTGGCCGGCACGGCCTGCTGCGCCTATCAAGCCGCATGGAGCTTCGCACCGAGTTCGACAGCCGGGACGACTTGATCGCCTATTGCCGGGAGCAGTTCCCGGAGGCGGCGGGCGTCGGCGATCAGGTTTCTGACACCCGGGGCGGGCCGGCGGCGGCCGAGGAACGGCTGGCGGCGGTTGACCCCGTGGCTTACGGCCGCACCCGCAACCAGTACGGCGGCGCCGTGACGGGCCTGTCGCCCTACCTGCGGCACGGGGTGCTGGGCCTGGCCGAGACGGTAGACCGCGTGAAGCAGATGGCCGGCTCGCCCCAGTCGGCCTTCAAGCTGCTGCAAGAGCTGGCGTGGCGGGACTACTGGCGGCGGGTGCTCGACCAGATCGGCAGCGGCGTCTGGCACGACCAAGAAGAGTACAAAACCGGCTACGACGCCGACGACTACGCCGACGAGCTGCCGGCCGACTTCCTCGCCGCCGAGACGGGCATCGACTTTGTCGACGGCACGGTGCGCGAGCTGCACATCACCGGCTACCTGCACAACCAGGGCCGGATGAAGATCGCGGCGTACGTCGTCCACTGGCGGCGGGTCAAGTGGCAGGCGGGCGCACGGTGGATGCTCTCGCACCTGCTGGACGGTGACCTGGCGTCGAACAACCTGTCGTGGCAGTGGGTCGCCAGCACCTTCGCGGCCAAGCCGTACATCTTCAACCAAGAAAACCTGCAGAAGGCGACCGCCGGCCGCTACCGCGGCGTCGACGCCGCCACGGGCCAGAGCCCCTTCGCCGGCTCGTACGACGACCTGAACGACCGGCTGTTCCGCTGAACGCTGCTGGGGCGCATTGCCGCGGAAAGATGGGGGCAACCGCAGAGTTCGCAGAGTTCGCAGAGGACGACAGCGTGAGGTGACGGCGGAAACACAGCAGAAAATGCTCTGCGTGCTCTGCGAACTCCGCGGTTCAACACCAATCCCGGGCGGCATAGCCGGCGCCCTTCCCCCTTCAACGACGAGTCATGCCCGACACTATCTGCTGGCTGCACGACGAGATGCTCCGCGCCGACTGCGTGCCCGCCGGCACGCCGGCCCTGTTTGTGTTTGACCAGGCGTGGATCGAACAGGAGCGGCTGTCGCTCAAGCAGATCGTCTTCATGTACGAGTGCCTGCAGGCGATGCCCGGCGTCGCCATCCGGCGGGGCGACCTCGTCGAAGAGGTTCGGGCGTTCGCCGCGGAGCACGGCGCCACGCGTGTCGCCACGCAGCAGAGCCCGCTGCCACGGCTCAAGCGGCAGATCGCCCTGCTGGGAGATGCCGGCCTCGAGGTCGAAGCCGCTGAGCCCGAGCCGATCGCCACGCTGCCCGACGGCGTCGATCTGAAACGCTTCAACCGCTACTGGCGGAAGGCAGAGAAGCAGGTGATGCGGCGGGTGTAGCACGCCGCGCGAAATCCTGCCCGCGTGGTCGGCGGCGTGTTGACGCTGCCCAGCTGCCCCACGGTCGTCAGCCTTCTGCTGCGCCCCGGTGACCGCGCCAGTGGAGGCTCTGGCGGTTGAGGCGATCGACCACTGCTTCACCGCCGGCCAGCATCTCCTCGCCGAGCCGCACGGCCGTGCGGAGACGCGCGGTGTTCAGCTGCTTGTAGGCCCGCAGCCGGCGGTCGAGGTGGTCGTACCAGCAGCCGCCGCACGCGTGGTCGAGCAGGATCCGCATGAAGCAGTGGTCGTTGCGGACCCGCCAGTCCCGCCGCACCGCCTCGCGGGGCAGCAGCTCGCGGGTGAGCTCGAGGTACCGCTCCTGCAGCAGGTAGCGGTCGCCCGACGCTAGGGGATCAGCGAGCGGGTCGCCGTCGCCCTCGCCAAAGCCGTCGCCTTCATCGAACAAGCCGGCGCTGCTCAAGACTGGCCGCCCCCGCGTGCGGAGCGTTTCGCCTCGCGTCGGCAGCGGTCGCTGCAGTAGCGGACCTCGTCCCAGCACCGCTCCCACTTCTTCCGCCAAGCAAACGGCCGCCGGCAGTGCTCGCAAGGCTTAGTCGGCAGGTTGGGCTTGGCGTGCGGCATTGCGAGAGACTGTAGCCTTCCGGCGTCCCGGTGACGACTTACCGCTCGTCAGCCTTCAGCTTCGACTCACGCCGCGCGAGGCGGGCGTAGCCCGGCTGGTCGCTGAGATCGAACTCTATTCCCAAGGCATCAGAAATCGTGCGGCCGACTTCGTAAACAAGACGTGATGGCTGCCGATCTTTTCGGAAGTCTTCCGCCAGGCATATTCGATTTGTGGTCCACGTAAACCACCGCGGACGAGCGCGGTAGAGGAGCAATTCGTGCACGGGCTCGTGCTGATCTTCGCCGAGGTGTGTTCTCACTCGCACCCGGATGGATGATTCATCACCCACCTGAATTACCTGCCGCAAATAGGAAAGTCGCTTGCCAAGCACGCATTCATGCCGCACTGTGCGGTGTTTTATGTCGATACGAGTATGTGCCTTTCCGCAGACACCGCAGGCAAATGCGAAGATCGCACAAAGCAGAAGCGCGCAGACAACCCAATGCGGTAAAGCAGCGTCGGCTTCCGGGGCGAATGCAAGGCACGCGGCGAAGACTGTGAAGAGCACCAGCCCGACCCAGAAGGAAACACGCCTCACTATCTCGCTTTTCTTCGACGAACGATACCGCACCAGGAGGCCGATCCCGTCATCGTCGAGCTGGAGCACGTCGCTCACCTGTTGGCCGCAGATTTCTAGTGGGCTGTGCAAATACACCATGGTGCTACGGCATGACGGAAAAGGCTCGGTTGCCGACCGTCTGCAGGGAAGGGAATCCAAACCCAGAGCAAGATCATAACCCAGTCATCGCCGGTCTGTTGCAGCCGGCGGTTAGGCCTCGGTTTCGGCTGCAGCAACCACCTGCCTGAACACCGCACGAAGCCTAAGGAAAGAGACTGTCCAAATGACACCGAGAATCGCGAACAAGGCTGCCAAAATCCAGATCGCATTCGAGCGGAACAGCAGTTGCAGGATCCAGGCCACGCCGCAAAAAGACAAAGGAATCACTGGGACGTGCGGAAACACCGCCGCGCCGGCATGCGGTTGGCGACCGTTTTTTACATGGCTAATGTTCCCGGAGACGATTTCGGACGACCAAGACATCACGCAGAACATCAGGCTTAAGATGACTGCAACGATATAGATCATGCGACTGTGAAGAGGCGTAACTCGTTATTCGACACAAGAGATGTGCCTTAGCGGGAATTCTCTCACGTCCTACGCCCCATGGCGAGTGAACGAACCAGCAGGCCGTTGTGTGCAGACGTACAACGCAAAGCTTGTGTCGTCCGCCCCTCTCGATGTACCGCGCCACAATCGAAGTCTATCCACTCTGATTGACCGCAGCAATGAGCGAGGCGGCCAAGCCACATAGGCTACTTGGCAAGCTCAGGGACCGCCTCCCCATGATTTAGTATGCCTACCGCGCGGGGCGAGCCTTGCGTTGCAGGCTTAGGTCGAGTGGATGCGTGGCTTCTTGTAGTCTCGGCCCGCTCAGGACAAAACAGACTGGCTTGCCTGCCATCAAGTTTCGAGCCAATAGGCAAAACCGTAAGCCCGGGCAAGCGGTTCGGTTGTCGCTTACGGCCTTCGTGTCCTTCGTGCCTTTTGTGGTTCTGAAACTTGAACCACAAAGGGCACAAAGATCGCGATCGCCGTGGCCAAGAATCGTTTTCAGGCGGCCACAACGGCGGCCTACTTTCGGTTGCTGAAAGTTGGCGATCCGCCGGCTACAAAAACAATCCGGCCGTTACGCCCTGCGGGTGCTTTTCATCGCACCGCGACGTAAGTCGTTGTTCTTCGCGTGACCGATGGCGTAATCGGGCCTGTTGAGGGCTGAGAAAACCGTTAAAGCGTGTCTGCGACGTGACTCAGCGGTTTGTTTTGGGCCAACTCTTTCACGCGTTCGCCCGCAGCTCTCCCGTGGCATGGCGCTGGGGCTTGCCGGTGCCTGTGCAGCGATCCGCCCACGGGCCCGTAGCCAGATTTACCGGGGCTACGCCCGCAGGCCCAGCAGCGGGAAGCACAGGATGGGGATCGACAGGCTGGCGATGCCGATCAGGTACCGGCGGTCGTCGAGCTCGATGGTGTCGTCCGACGTCGGCGGGTGGTGGATGCCCATCAGGATGACCAGCACCAGCATCACGGTCCACATGGCCGCCTGGTCTAGGTTCAGCACGACGTACACGATGGCCACCACGGTGAACGCGCGGGCGATCTTGTCGCTCTCGCGGCCGAACAGGCCGTGGATAGTGTGGCCGCCGTCGAGCTGGCTGACGGGCAGCATGTTGAGGCCGGTGATGAGCATGCCGACCCAGCCGGCCATGAACATCGCGTTGACCTGCGAGATGCCGATCCAGTAGGCCTTGTCGGCCCACTGCGGGTGGGCCCAGCCGATCATCCAGCGGACGATCACCGGGTTGTACAGCTGGAGTTCTCCGGTCAGGGGCTCGCCGGCCAGGTTCAGCTGCTTGACGCCCAGCCACAGCACGGGGGCGGCGACCGCCAGTCCGGCCAGCGGGCCGGCCAGACCGATGTCGAAGATCTGCCGCCGGTTGGCGCGCATGCCCTCCATGCCGATCAGGGCGCCCATCGTGCCGATCGGGTTGATGGGCACCGGGATGCACAGCGGGTAGCTGGCCGGGATGCGGTGGCGGAGCGTCATGACGAAGTGCCCCATCTCGTGCGTGAGCAGGATGGCGAGCACGGCGCCCATGTAGGTGAGCCCCTGCTGCCAATTCAGCGAGACGGCCCGCCACACCGACGCGGTGGACTGCATCTGCTGCGTCGGGTTCCAGTCGGCGCACGCCACCCAGAAGGTCGAGGCGCAGGTGGCCAGGAACAGCACAACCGGCAGCGTGAGGCGCCGCTGCAGCTTGGCGCCCGAAGCATCCGCGGAGCCGGGCGTGCCGTAGCCGGCGTGGATGTCCGACGCCCGCAGCTCGCGGCCGACGAGGATCTCGCCCGACGCCAAAGCCTCTGGCGTGCCAGCAGGTGCTGCGGGCGGCGATGGCGACGCCGCTGCGCTGGGCTGGGCGCGGGTCGGGTCGGGCGTGGGCGCCGGGTCGGCGGGGTCGTTCATGGTCGCCAGAATAGCAGTGCGGCGGGCCGAGTGGGCAGTGGGCAGTGGGCTGTTGGCGGTCAGCAATTTGCACTTGGCAATTTGCAGTTTGCAATTGGCAGTGGGCGTTGGCCTGCGGGGGGTCGAGCGTGGGCTGTGGGCTGTGGGCTGTGGGCTGTGGGCTGTGGGCAATTGCAAATTGCGAATTGAAAATTCGCAAGTTGAAAATTGACTTAGCCAAGCGGGGCGATGCGTTGTGGCAAGCTATACCCAGGCCCGCTTCTTGCCGGCTGGCGTGTCAGTAGACTTCGATGCTCTTGACTGCGCTGGTTGTCGAGGCGGCGGCGCTGGCCAGGCAACGCATGGCGCCGTCGATCAGCGTGTCGGCCGCGAAACGGTTGGGCACCACGGCCACCGACGCCACGCCCGCGGAGACCGGCGGCCCGTCGCCGCCCGGGGCGGGCCCCTGGCCGGGCACGGACTCGGCGAGCCGCCCGGCGAGCGTGTGGCAGAAGCCGACCGCGCGCGCGTGCACGCTGCAGCGCATTGGCGGAGCAGCGTTGCAGCGTGCGGGCCGATTGCCTCGACCGCTTGGGCGCCGGCGCCGCCGCGCTGGAGACCAGCTGCACCGCGGTGTGGG
>JBCCQL010000127.1:0-8322 GCA_039024355.1 Planctomycetota bacterium | reverse complement strand
GCGGGGGCGAGGCGCAACGCGTGGCACTCGGCCGGGCGATCGCCGCGCGGCCGGCGGTGCTGCTGCTCGACGAGCCGCTCTCCGCGGTTGACGAGCACGCCCGCGAGGGGCTGATCGCCCTGCTGGCCGGCCTGAAGGAAGAACGCTCCGCCGACGGGCAGCCGGTGACCACACTGCACGTCACGCACAGCCGCCACGAGGCCGCCGCCCTGGCGGACACAGTGCTAGAGATCCACGCCGGCGAGGTCCGCCGGCCGGCCGCCGCCCCGGCCCGCCCCAGCGGGGACGGCCGGCCCGTCGACGAAGACTCCGCACACGGCGAGGCGCCCGGCGCCCAGGCGGCTCAGGTCCCCGCCAGTCTTGGCGAGGCAGGCCCATGAGCCGCATCAACCCGCTCTACCGGCTGCTGGCCGTGTGCGGCGTGCTGGTGGTGGCGCTCGCCGCGCTGATGCCCCGCCGGCCACCGGCGGCGCCTGCCCCAGGCGCGCAGTCGGATGCGCGATCGGATGCCGGGCCGGGGGCCGGCGCGACGCTCCTGGTCTACTGCGCGGCCAGCGTCCGGCAACCGATAGACCGACTTGCCGAGCAGTACCGGCGCCGGTCTGGCGTGCGGATCGACCTGGGCTACGGCGGTTCGAACACGCTGCTGAGCCAGATCGAAGTCTCCCGGCAGGGCGACCTCTTCCTGGCGGCGGACACCACGTACACCACCCTCGCCACGCGGCGTGGGCTGGCCGAGCCGGCGGCGCCCATCGCGCGGATGACGGCCGTCCTCGCCGTGCCGGCGGGCAACCCGCTGGGCGTCCGCACAATCGGTGACCTCGCAACGCTGCGTGTCGCGGCCGGCAGCCCCGACCAGACCGCCATCGGCCGGGCCACACGCGAGGCCCTGCAGCGGGCCGGCCGTTGGCGGGGCTTCGACACGCTGGTCCGCCGCCGCGGCGTGTACAAGCCGACCGTCGCCGACGTGGCGGGCGACGTCGCCCGGCAGCACCCGGGCGTCGTGGCGGTGGAAGACCCGCTGCTCGCCGGCGCCCGGTCGGAGATCGCCGTCGCGGTGCTCACCTGTTCGCGACAGGTTGAAGCCGCGCGGGGGTTCGCCCGCTTCTTGGCCGGCGAGGCGGGCCGCCGGGTGCTGGAAGAGTTCGGCTACGGCGGCGTGCGTCGCGTCGCCGGCGGCACGCGTGGGGCGAAGCCAGACGGGAGCCACAGCCGTGCCGCACGCTAGCCGCATCAAGCTGGCCGACACCGCCTTTACCGCCGGGCTGGCCGCGGCCGCCGGCGGCTACCTGCTGCTGCTGGTGCTGCTGGTGGCGGCCGACCTCGCGTTCTTGTCCGCCACGCCGGCCGGCGGCGGCGATCAGACCGGCGGCAATCAGAACGTCAGCGACCAAGGCGGCGGCGGGCTGGGCGGCGGCGGGCTGGGCGGCGCCTTCGCCCAGGCGTGGGCCGACCCCAACATCCGCTACGCGGTACGCCTGACGCTGGTCAGCTGCACGCTGTCGACCGTCCTGGCGATGCTGGTCGCCGTGCCGGCGGGCTACCTGTTTTCCCGCTCTGCCTTCCGGGCCAAGCCGCTGCTGGACACGCTGATGGACATCCCCATCGTGCTGCCGCCGCTGACGGTGGGGCTGAGCCTGCTGATCCTGCTGCAGCTGGCGCCGGCGTGGCTGCAGCGCATGGTGGTCTACCAGCCGGCGGCGGTGGTGCTGGCCCAATTTGTGGTGGCCGCCGCCCTGGCCGTGCGCACCATGCGGGCCGCGTTCGACCAGATCGACCCACGGCTAGAGCAGGTGGCCCGGACGCTCGGCGCCACGCGGGCGCAGGCCTTCGGCTGGGTAACGCTGGCCGAGGCCCGCCCCGGCATGATCACCGCCGCCACGCTGGCGTGGGCCCGGTCGCTGGGCGAGTTCGGCCCGCTGCTGGTCTTCGCCGGCGCCACCCGCGGCAAGACCGAGGTGCTGGCCACCACCGTCTACCTGGAGCTGAGCGCCGGCAACCTACGCGGCGCCGTGGCCGTGTCGCTGATGATGATCGCCACGGCCGTGGTGGTGCTCACCGCCGCCCGGCTGCTGCACGCCCGGTGGGGGCGCGTGCAATCGAGCTCCAGCGGTTCTTGACTCGCCGTAAGCGGCGCCGGTTGCGGCGTGTCACTCGGCGGGCTGCGTCGCGGGCGGCGCGGGCTCGATTGGCGTAGCCCCGTAAGGCATCGGCATCGCCGGCTTTGCCGAGGCCTCGGGCGCCGCCGGCGTTTCGGGCTCGATGATCTCGCCGTCGATCTGCGACTGGAGCTCGGCAAGTTGGCTCTTCGCCCGCGCCAGACTTGCGGCAGACTCTTCGAGCTTCAGCATCGATTCGAGCCGCTTGATTTTTTGAACGCAGGCCCGCCCTCGATCCTGCAACGCCTGAATCTGCTGCTCTCCCGCGCCCTCATCCAGGAGCCCGGCGACGACCTGATCTTCGGCCGCCCTGATTTCCATCACCACTACGTTGCGCCGCAGCTCCCAGTACCGGAGCCGTGCTTGCAGGTCCTTGAGCCGCTCGGCGGACGCTTCGGTGGCGGGTTGGACGGACGCCTTTGCTGGGGCGGCCGGCGCCGCGGCGGGGCCGCCCTGCAGCAGCCGCTTGGCGGACGCCCTCAACGGCGCCGACCCCACCAGCTCTAGGGGGGAGCGTTCGCGGACGTCGCGGATCACCAGCAACGCCGACCCCGGCCGGTCGCCCGTGCCGAGGCACGCGACATCAAAAAACCGGCCGCGGACCGGCAAAGAAGCCCGGGAGTCGCGATCGCCATGGCTCTGCGTCAGGTAGGCGACGCCGTCCTCTGCCTGGCCCGGGTCCACCACCTCGACGGTGCACCGGTAGATGCCCTCGGGTGTACGCACCAGTTCGCCCACCCGACGCAAGTGTGGCCGCGGCCGATCATCGCCCGGAGGCGCACCCGGAAGCGGCACGGGGGCGTGCTCGCCGTCGCGCAGCTCGGCCACAACCGCCCGGCCCGTGGCGTCCAGCTCCGATGGCTTGTCGAGCACCCGAAACTTACCGAGCTCCAGGGCGCGGGGTTCGGAAGGGCGGGATTCGGCAGTGGTGGGTTCGGCGGGGCTGGGCTCCGCTTGGCTCGTTTCGAACGGGCGCGTTTCGGTTGGGCTCCTCTCGGCGTTGCCGAGCCCCGCCGGCAGTCGGCCGGGGTCAGGCCGGGATTGCGGCGCCGGCGGCGCCCCGCGGTGGCGGGAGACCGACGCCACGATCGCCACCGGGGTCGACTTGCCGGTTGCGCGGTAGTGGGCGCCGAGGTCCTGCGTGAACCGCTCGACAATCGCCCGCTTGACGGCTTCCAACGGCAGGCCCCCCGCCTGCACCGGCGCCCAGTCGGGGTGGTTCGCCCCAAAGACCTTGGGGAACCGGCAAAGGCCCTTGGCGTCGACCGTCGTGAAGCCCGCAAACAACCGATCTCCGTAGGCGCCGTTCTGCACGTCAACATTCAGCGTGTCGCCGACGCGGACGATGTCGGGGTCGCGGGGTTCGCTGGCTGCGTCGCGGGGCGCGGCGGCAGGACTGGCCGCGGCGGCAGGCGCCGGGTACGGCTGGTAGAAGTCCCACGGTCTCGGTGCTTCCCGTGGGCTTGGCGGCTGCGGCGGCGCCTCGGCCCGGGGCGGCGCCGCACGCTCGACGCCGATCCCCGTCGAAATAACCGTCGAAATTTCTGCCGCGATCGCGACCTCGTCGCCCTCGACGGTCGGCGTGACCGTCAGCCGCAGCGTCCTGTCGCCATCGGCGATGGCGACCGTGGCCGGCTCGCCCACGCGGGTGCGGATCGTCGGCGCGAAGAGGGCCGTGGGCGCCGCACCGGCCGCCGGAAAGCGTGGCGGGGGCGGCGCCGGGGCAGCGGCCGCGGGCGGAACCATGGGCGGCGCCACGGGCGCCGGCGGCGCTTCGCGGGCCTCGAGCAACGCCAGCCGCGCTTCGATGAGCGCCTCCTCCGCCGCGTGAACCTCGGCCCCCGTACGCTGCCCCTGTTCGAACTGTCGGCGGCTCGCCTCAAGCAGTTGCTCCTGCGTCTGCACCGCTTGCTCCAGGGCGATCGCCGCGGCGGCCGTGTCTCCCCGGGCCCGCGCGAGACGCACCCGTGCGTCGAGCAGGGCGGCTTCTGCCTGGGCGAGGTCGATCGCCGGACGCTCGCCCTGGTCAACGTCTCGACCCGTTGCTTCGACGGCAGCAACGCGGAGATCGACTAGCTGCTCGAGCAGGCTGATCGCGGCGGGGCTCTTGGCGGCCGGGCGGCTCGCGGCGGGGATGATGGCGGCCGGGCGGCTGGGTGGCGGCTGGGTGACGGCTTGCCTCGGAGCAACCGGCGGGCCGACAGCCGGGTCGCGGTCCGCCGCCACGAACTTCAGCGGCGCCGGCTCTGCCGCTTGCACGTCTGGCTGCCCATCTGGCTGCCCATCTGGCTGCCCGTCCAAGGGGACCGGGGCGTCCGCCGCTGGCGAGGCACCGGCCTGCGGGCCCTCGGGGCTGGCCAGCAGCAGCGCATCCGGCATGGCCAGCAGCACGGCGGCGGCCACGGCTACCGCGGCCACGCCGGCGGCCGGCTTGGCGAGCGAGGCGAAGAACATGGTCCGGGCTCCCTGGTGGACAAGGCTGGCGACCGTCGGCGTGGCGGCCGCGATCGGCAGCGTGGGGTCGAACGCCGGCGGCCCCGCGTGGACCACCGGCCCCGTTTGCGTCAGTGATGAGGCAGCCGCGCCCTGCATCCCGGCGCCGGTGAACACGCCCACCGCCACGGCCAGCGACACGCCCCGCCGCGCCAGCCGCATCCGCAGCATCCGCTTGCCGCGGACCAGCCGGCCGGCGACGGTGGCAAGGGTGGTGTCTGTGGCGTCGGCGATCTGCCGCCGGCTCTGCCCCTGGAGGTACTGCATGACCAGCGGCGTCTGGTACCGCTCGGGCAGGCCGCGGAGCTCTTCGACCAGGGCGCCAATGACCTCGCGGCCGGCGATGCCCGGCGAGTCTTCGCCCAGGCCCACGGGGGCGTGGCTCAAGGGCTCTTCGCCCAGCGGCTCCTCTCGGCGCCGCTTCCGGCCCCGGCGGGCGTCGAGGGCCGTGTTGTGTGCCACGCGGAACAGCCAGCCGGCCACGCTGTCGCTCGAGCGGATGGCGCCCGCCTTGCGGGCGAGGATCATCAGCGTCGCCTGGTACGCGTCTTCGGCCTCTTGCCGGTGGCCGACCACCCGCAGGCAGACGGTCCACACCATTGCCGAGTGGCGGTCGACCACCAGGGCGAAGGCGTCGGCGTCGCCGTGCCGGGCGAACCGCATCAGCAGCTCGCCGTCGGTGGGGATCAGGCGGGGGCGCCGGCCGGCGACGCGGTTCACGCCCCGCGGCTGGCGGGGCGCGGGCGTCGTGGTCGGTGGGTCTGCGGGTGTCGATTCGGACGGCATCGGGGCGGCATCGCGTCGGCAACGAAAAGCTGGGGCAGGCACTGCCAGAGCAGCGGCGGCGAGCGGCAACCGGAGGCCCGCTCACACCATACTAGACGCCGCCCAAGAGCGATCGGACCGCCGAAAAGACAGAAGAGCTGTCGAGAAATCTGGCGGGCCGGAAAAAAGACCGCAAATCTGGCGGGCCGGCGGCCGGGCACGGACGCACCGCTTCTCGACCTAGGCGGATAAGACGCCGGCCGGGCTGATTCTCGCCGTGATCGTGCCGCAGGCCGGCTAGTCCACCGATTTGCGGTGACGCTGGGCGTAGCGGTCGAGGAAGTCGGTGGGCGGCGTCGCCTCGATGACCTCGGCGATCTCGGCGGCCGTCATGCCGCGGTCGAGCATGTCGCGCTTCAGCTCCACCTCGCTGGCCCGCCGGTGCAGCTTGGTGGTCACGCCGGCAAAGATGGCCGCCAGCGAGATGATGGCGCCCGTCGCACAGCCGACGATCACCACAATCAGGGCGAACCACTGATCGGCGTCCAGGCGGGAGTAGTCCGCCGGGCTGGCGGACTGTGCTAGCACGAAAATCGTGTGGGGTGTTTGCATGACAAGACTCTGGGCAGGTGGGGCGGCGTGGCTAGGCGCCGTGGGCAGCTCGGCGGAGCGTTCGCTAGGCCGGCCTGTCGGTTGGCCTCGTCTGCTTCGCGTCACGCGGGCGGTTCTTGGCGAAGTGTACGGAATTTTTGTCCTGCGAGGGGGCCAACGGCCGCCGCGTGCCTAGTTTTTGGGCGTGGGCGCCCGCCGTGCGTTGACTTTCGGCCGTAAGCCGTTTACCGTCAACAACTTCCAGATGCGGCAAACGTTGCTTCAGCACGCCGCCTCGGAAAAACGCCCGCCCAAAGCCCAACGCCCACCGAGCGCCCATTGCCGAGTGCCTCGGCCGGCGGCTCCGAATCGCTCCGCGGCACGCTCTACTCAACCGACCGATCGATCAACCCGGTCGAACAGCAACCCGGTCGAACAGCAACCCGGTCGAACAGCAACCCAGTCGAACAGTTCCTTGGCGGAAGCTCTCGACCAGGCAGATGACGCGCAGGCCAGCCCCCAGGGTGGCGCCCCGGTAAATAAGCCGTGGGGCGGGGTCTTCGACGCCGCTACCGACCGCCGCGTCGAGCGGTTCAGCCAGAGCGTCAGCTACGACTGGCGGCTGTACCAGCACGACATCCGCGGCTCAGTGGCCCACACGACAATGCTGGCCGCCGTCGGTGTGCTGACCGACGACGAGAAGCACCGCATCATCGAGGGCCTGGCCGCCATCGGCTGGGAGATCCAGGCGGGCCGCTTCCAGTTCCGCGAGGAGCTGGAGGACGTCCACATGAACATCGAGCGGGCGCTGGTCGAACGCATCGGCGACGTCGGCCGCAAGCTGCACACGGGCCGCAGCCGCAACGACCAAGTGTCGACCGACTTCCGCCTGTGGGTGCGGGCCGAGATCGACGACCTCACCGCCCTGCTCCGCCAGCTGCAGCGGGCCTACGTCGGCCGGACCGAGGCCGACGCCGGCGTCATCCTGCCCGGCTACACGCACCTGCAGCGTGCCCAGCCGGTGCTGGCCGGCCACTACTGGCTGGCTTATTGCGAGAAGTACGAGCGGGACATCCAGCGGCTGGCCGACTGCCGCCGCCGCGTGAACCGGCTGCCGCTGGGCACGGCCGCCATGGCCGGCACGACGATCCCGATCGACCGGCAGATGGTGGCCGACGAGCTCGGCTTCGACGGCCTGCTGGCCAACAGCCTCGACTCATCGAGCGACCGCGACTTCGCCATCGAGTTCGTGGCGTGCCTGGCGCAGATCGCCATCCACCTGAGCGGCTGGGCGGAGGAGTGGGTGCTGTGGTGCACCACGGAGTTCAATTTCTTGACGCTGCCGCGGGAGTTCTGCACGGGCTCGTCCATCATGCCGCAGAAGATCAACCCGGACGTGCCGGAGCTGATCCGCGGCAAGACGGGCCGCGTGGTGGGCGCGTTGCAGAGCCTTCTGGTGCTGACCAAGGGGCTGCCGCTGGCCTACAACCGCGACCTGCAGGAAGACAAGGAGCAGGCCTTCGACGCGGCGGACACGGTGCGGGCGTGCCTGGAGCTGGCGGCGCCCATCGTGGCCGGCGCCCGGCTGAACCGCGAGGCCATCGCCCGCCGCATCGAGGACGGCTACCTCGACGCCACGACGCTCATGGAGCACCTGATCCATACCGGCGTGCCGCAGCGGACCGCCCACGAGCTGATCGGCAAGCTGGTGGCCACGGCGATGGAACGGGGCGTCCCGCTGGCCGGCCTGCCGGTCGAGGCGTTCCGCGCGGCGCACGCGGCGCTGGACGATTCCGTTTACGAGGTGCTGGGCGTCGAGCGGGCGGTGGCCGCCTTCAAGAGCGTCGGCTCGACCAACCCGGAACTGGTCGCCCAGCAGGCCGCGGCGTGGCGAGAACGCCTCGGCATGCCACCCGATGAAACGACCAGCGACACAGCCGGCAGCAAAGCCAACAGCGCAGCCGATGGCCAATCGCCCCCAACCGACGCACCAAGCCGCTAAGCACGCACCGCAGCAGGACAAACGCCCATAGCCAGGAAGCGCTCCACACCGATTCGACCCCCAGACGACGATGCGACCTGACCGCTACCAAATCAAACGGCGCCCGCTAACCGCCTGCGTGCTCACCGCAGCCGTGCTCACCGCAGCCGTGCTGTGCGGCACGAACGCTGCCGCCCAGCCCGCCGGCGCGGGTGAGGACGCGCCGGCCGCTTCTTCGAACCCGGCCGTCCGCGCCGCGCTGGCCGCGCCCCGCAAATCTGCGGAGGAGTACGCCCGCGCGGTGTTCGTGCTGATCGACCTGGGCGAGGCGGG
>JBCCQL010000126.1:0-8449 GCA_039024355.1 Planctomycetota bacterium | reverse complement strand
TGGGCGCCGAAGTGGCCGGCGAGCCGTAAGCCGTGCAGCGGCCGGCGGCATCGCGGCTTATACGCCTTCGCTGCCCGCAACGCTTCAGCCCGGCGCCGGCTCGCCTGCCGGCGCTTGCTCCGCCGGCGGTTGTTCGCCCGCCGGCGATGAGTCCTTGGCCGTCTCTTGCAGGTCCTGCACGTCGGGGGCAGGCGCCTCGGCATCGGGCGCCCCAGCGTCAGAGGACCCGGCGTCGGAGGTCCCGGCGTCGGAGGTCCCGGCGTCGGAGGTCTCAGCCCGTGCCGCCTCACCGTCCTCCGTGGCCTCGGCGCTGGAACTGCTGCTGCCGGCCTCCGGTGCGGGCGTGTCGGCCGGCTGCTCCCCCATCAGCGAGTCGATCGCCGGGATGCCGGGCACCGCACCGCCCGCGGCGCCGAACGCGCTGGCGTTGGGGTCCGCCCCGGCGTCGGCCGCCGTGTCGTCGTCCGCGGCTTTTTCTTTGGTGATGTCGTCGATGCTCAGGTGGACCTTCTCGAAGACCTCGTTGGAGATCACGTAGTACCAGTCGCCAAACCGCTCGTTGAGCTCCGCGACACGCTCGCGGGCGGCGGCCAGCTTGTCCTGGTACTCGTCCAGCAGCCGGGCGTTGCGCTCCTCGACGGCCTTCCGTGCCTCGACGGCCTGCTCGAGCTCGGTGGGCTCGGTGCCCTCGGCGTTCCCGGCGTCCTCGGCTTCGTCGCCCGCCGCGCCGTCCGCTGCGTCATCAGCCGCGTCCGCGGGCTTGTCGGCGCCCTCGGGCAGGGGCGGGACCTCCTCGAGCTCGGGCTTGTCGATGGCCGCCTCGTTGAGCCGGGCCAGCACAAACAGGTAGCGGTTGATGCCCGCCTTGCCGTCGCCGTCCTCAGCTTCGGCTGCGGCGGCTGCCGCGTCTTGGTCGCCGCCGGCCGCTCGGTCTTGCCCGTCTTCTTGGCCGCCGTCTTCCTCTTTGCCCAGCAGCAGGTTGCCAAACCGCAGGACGTACTCCACGCCGTCCTTCATGGTGCAGATCACCTCGCCCTCGCTGGAGAGGATCTCGATGTCGCCCCGCTCGCTCCGCGTGGGGGCGAAGCCGCGGGCCATCAGGCTGGCCAGGGCCTCCCGGTTGTTCATGAAGTCTTCGCCCGCCTTGAGGTCGGCGCTGAAGCCCTCGGGCTTGCTGGCCACGTCGACGATCCGCAGGTCGTCCAGCGCGTTCTTGAGGTCTTGCAGCTTGTCCTGGTCCAGCTGCTTGTCGGCCCCCAGCTCGGCGGCGACAAACGCGTCGCGTCGCGCGTCGGGCGCCGTCAGGTACTCGGCGAGGCGCCATTTGGAATCGTTGTCGTCGTAGTCGAGCGTGGTGTCCGTGCGGAACGTCGGGTCGACCGCCATGCCCTGCAGCGTCATGAACATCTCGGCCGAGTAGTCCCGCAGCCGCACGCGGCGGATGTCCCAGGGGCTGATCTTGAGCAGGTCGTCCTCGATCCAGTCGGCGAAGTTGGTCGAGAAGTCCTCGGGGTCGATCTTCGCGACGTACGTCACGTCCTGGTCGGCGCGGCGGACGTACCGCTGGTCCTCCTGGTCTTTGACCTCGTTGCCGATGATCAGGTCCGCCAGGGGTTTGCCGTCGGCCGTGGCCAGCGACACGCGGGCGCCGACGCCCGACCGGCCGGCCAGCTCCTCTGCGTTGGGGTCGATCACGCCAAACTCGGCGTGGTCCTTGGCGTCATCACTGGCGATCTGCAAGACCTTGCGGCCGGCTACGCCGTTGACGGCCGCGGCCAGCTGATCCGCCGCGTCGGCCGGGTAGCCGCCCTTTGACGGCAGCGTCCACAGGCCGTCGGTCTCGGCCACCTCGAACGTGTTGAGCGTGGCGTTCTTCTCGTCGTAGGCGACGATGGTCAGGCGTTTGGCCTCGTCCAGCTCGAAGGGCTTGGCCAGGTCCTTGCCGATCTGGTCGGCCACGTTGTAGTTGCCCGACGTGGGCTGGGTCACAACGGCCGCGGCTACAGCGAGCGCCGCCGCGCCGGCGAAGGCGGCGGTCTTGATCGTTTCGTTCATGGCGTCGGGGCGGTGTCGGGTGGGGTTCCTGGCTGCGGTGTATTGCGACGCGGGTGCTTCCGCGGTCCGGGCGCCGCCGGCGAGCGGCGCTACGACGCCGCGGCCGCCGGCTTGGTGGGCTCGTGCTGGGCGTAGCGTAGCCGTTCTTTAGCGACGCCCTCCTGCTCGCGCGACCGGCGGCGGAAGTAGACCCAGCAGGCCAGCAGGATGGGCAACACGGGCGGAACGATCACGGCCGCCAGCTTGTACCGGTCCTGCACGCTGCGGATGGTGGCCGCCAGGTCACGCTGGTTCTGCTTGATCTGCTTGTCCTGCTCACGCGTCAGCCCGGCGATCTTGACGTCCCGCTGCCGCTCCAGCTTGCGGCCGACCAGCCGCAGCTTCTGCTCACGCTGGGCGGGGGTCAGGCTGGCGTCGTTCTGGATCTTGGCGATCTCCTTGCGGTAGCTCGCGCGGGCGGCCTCGATCTCGTCCTTGGCCAGCTTGATGAACTCTTCTTCCTGGTCGGCGGCCTGGTCGCGGGCGCTCTCGGTCGCGGCCTCGAGCTCGGTCAAGGTGCGGTAGTCCCGCGTCCGCTTGCGGACGTCGATGTAGCGGTCGTCGCCGGCCAGCGAGTCGAGGATGTTCAGCACGAAAGTGACGTTCTGGAACCGCCAGTCTACGTCTAGCCGCTCGTCCGGCCCGATGGCGCGGATGGCGAAGAAGTCGTTGCTCAGGCCGTCGATGTCGGCCACGAGCACGGCGTGGACCTTCGAGACGGCGTCGTCGGCCGCGTCGGGGGTGTCGCTGTCGGGGTCGGCACCGCCGCCGGCGCCGTCGGCCGCGGGCGCCTCGCCGGCCAGTTCTTTCCGCAGGGCCTCGTCGTCGATCGACTCGTTCAGCTCGAGCTTCTGCTGCTCCTCGACCTGGCCCTTGATCTCGGCGGCCAGGACGTAGGTCTTGCCGGTCGCCCGGCGGCTGGCCCGCAGCCGGTACTGCGCGGCGGGCGACTGCTGCTGCAGGAAGGCCTGGGCCGCGCGGACCGGCTCGGTGGCGGTGCGGCCGTTGGTGACGGCCAGCGGCGTGAAGGTGACGCCCGCCTCTTGGCTGCTCTCCGCGGCGCCGGTGTACAGGAAGAGCACCTGCTTGAGCCCGGCGGTGATGGGGCTCTCGCTGTTGAAGGGCTGTTGGGCGCCGCTGTCGACGTCGACAAACACCCACTCGTCGGTGATGAAGTTCTGCGCCTTGTACGGGTTGTGGTCTTGGACGATCAGGTCCGAGGCGTTGAAGCGCACGCCCAGCAGCTTCCAGAGCTGCTGCATGTCGCCCTTGGGCGGGGGCGGGCCGCCGCCGCCGAACATGCCCATCATGCCGCCGGCGGGCGGCTTGGGCTGGTCCGTGCCTACCACGTTCCACGCGACGGGGAACGGGTCTTCGAAGATCGCGGTGGGCTGCCCGGTCTTGACGGCCGCGACGAAGTTGTCGAGCGCCTCGGGGCTGAGCGACGAGGGCTGCACCGCCAGCAGCACGTCGAACGTTTCCTCGATGGGCTTCGACGGGTCGACCTCCTTCACGTCGTACTGCTTCTTCAGCTCGGTGATTAGGCGCGACTCTTCGGACGGGCCCTGCATCGAGAAGCTGCTGAACAGCTGCGCGTCGGTGCGGACGACGCCAAGGGTCTTCCGCTTCTCGTCCGCGACGGTCGTGATGGACCGGACCAGCTCATACTCGACGGGCAGCCCCTTGTCGAGGAACGGGAGCACCACCTTGTCGAGGCCGCAGCGGAACGACGCCCCCAGGAAGATCTCCTCCTGCTCGCGGACGCCACGCACCTTGGTCTCCACCGGGCGTGCGTCGATGCCGTTGGTCTCGGCGACGGTGGCCTCTTCGCTAAAGTTCTCGATCTCGTGCGTGGCGACCACGATCTTGCCGCCGCCGGCCGAACGCAGGGCGCTGAGCGTGTTGAGCAGCTCCCGCTTCTGCTTGGCGTACTCGCTGGGCACCTGCGGGCTGACGTAGGCGTCGATCCGGATGGGCGGCAGGTCCTCCTTCTGGCCGAGCTCGCGGGCCAGGGCAATCGTGTTGGGCGACAGCGAGTTGAGCCTCGCGCTGGTCATGTCCAGGTAGCCGGCGCCGGTGTTCTTGACCGTCGCGCTCAGTCCGCTCAGGGCCACCAGCAGCGTCGCCCCGCGGGCCAGGTAGTGCAGGCCGAGCGACGGCCCGTCGCTCCCGCCGGACCAGTGCCGCCGGCCGATCAGCACCATGCACAGGTACAGCATCAGGGCGATGATGCAGACGAAGTGCGTGACGCCGCCGACGCTGACGACGCCACGCGAAAAGTCGGCGAAGCCGTCGTAGGCGTCGAACAGGTTCAGCCCGCTCCGCACGACGCCGTTGAGCCACTCCGCGTCGCCGAACGAGAAGAGCTGGGCCAGGGCCTGCGGCGCGTTGAACAGCAGCCCCAGGATGAAGCTCACCGTCAGGTTGCTAGTGAGGAACGACGCCACCATGCCCACCGCGATCATGCCGATGCCGACGAACCAGTAGCCCAGGTACGTGCAGCAGAACAGGCCGGTGTCGGGGCTGCCCAGGCCGTAGGCGAAGATCAGCCGGATGGACGCCATGCTGAACAGCAGCGAGACGGTAAAGATCGCCACGTTCGCCAGGTACTTGCCGATCACCACGTCGGCGTCGCTGGCGGGCAGCGTCAGCAGCAGCTCATCGGTGCCGCGGCGGCGCTCCTCCGCCCAGCTGCCCATGGTGATGGCGGGCACAAACACCAGCAGGATGTACGGCATCCAGTTGGTCAGCTGGTCGAGGTTGGCCAGGTTGTTGCTGAAGAACTCCTCGGGCCAGATCGTGGCCAGCGAGCTCAGCAGCACGAACACGCAGATGAACACGTAGCCCGTGGCGTTCGAGAAGTAGTTGACGAAGTCGCGCTTGAAGATGGCTTTCAGAACCGTCAAGTTCATGGTCGCCCGTCCTGTTGGTGGGTCCGCGGGCCGCTTGCCGTGTGGCGCCCGGGTGCGTGTGTTGGCTCGGTTGGATTCGGTTGTGGGCGTCGGTTCGCAGGCGCGGGTGGCGGGGCGACGCCCGGCGGCGCCCTCGCGGCCCGGCGCCCAAAGCTCGCGGCGCGGCCGGCGTCACGCCACCACGCCGGAGAGCTGGTGGAAGTGCTCGTCGTAGGTCTCGGCGCCCTCGCGGAAGGCGTCCTTCGAGCCGTCGAACCGCAGCCGCCCCTCGCTGATGAAGACCACGCGGTCGCACATCGCCTCGACCTCCTGCAGGATGTGCGTGCTCAGCAGGATGGTCTTCGTTTCGCCCAGCTTGCGGATCATCTGGCGGACGTCGCGGATCTGGTTGGGGTCCAGCCCGGCGGTGGGCTCGTCCAGGATCAGCACCTCGGGCTCGTGCAGCAACGCCTGCGCCATGCCGACGCGTTGCCGGTAGCCCTTGGAGAGCTTGCCGATAGGCTTGCTGAGCACGGCCTGCAGGTTGCACAGGTCGATGACGCGGTCCATGGCCTGGTGCGTGTCGGCGGCGGACAGGCCGCGGGCTTCGCCGAAGAACGCCAGCAGGCTGCGGGGCGTCATGTCGGCGTACAGCGGGCCGTTCTCGGGCAGGTAGCCCAGCTGCTGCGAGGCGGCCAGCCGATCAGCGGAGACGTCGTGCCCCGCGATCCGGGCCGAGCCGGCCGACGGCGCCAGGTAGCCGGTCAGCAGCTTCATCGTGGTGCTCTTGCCGGCGCCGTTCGGGCCGAGGAACGCCGCGACCTCGCCCCGGCTGATCGTGAAGGTCACGTCCCGCGTGGCGGCAAAGTCGCCGTAGAACTTTGAGAGGCCCCGGGCCTCGATCATCGGTTCGCTCATTCACTGCCTCGTCGTGGGCGGGTGCTTTTGGCTCGCTGCGGTCGGTCGGTTGTCGGGCGGCTAGACGCCCCGGCTGTGGGGTTGGCGTGGGCGTTGCCGGCGGGCGCTCACAATCGGCGCCGGCGGCTGCACGCATTGCCGGCTAGGCGAACGCCGGCCTCGCATGGCGGCGCGGTAGACGCCGCGCAAGGGCGGCGTCGGGCCCTCGTTAAGCTGTGCGAATCGGGAAGGGTAATCCGCATGCGGGAGCATTGTCCAGACCGCGAAAACCGGCAAGTTTTGCCGATTCTGCTTCTGCTACGACCGCAGCCGGCTGGCGGTTCGGCGCCTCGCTACGGGCGGCCCCAGCCGGCAGCCAAGCCAATAAGCCTTCCGACGGGCTCCACGGGCTCCATTGCTCCACGGGCTGGCTCACGGTGTGGCGATCGCCAGCCCGCCATCGCCCAGCGTTGCCGAGATGTGCCGCTGCCACGCGGCGTTGTCTTGCTCCGGGAAGTCGGTGCGGAGGTGCACGCCGCGCGATTCCTGTCTGGTGAGGGCCGAGGCGATGACGGCCTGGGCCACCAGCAGCATGTTCTGCAGCTCCCAGCCGGCCGGGTCGCCCAGCTGCCGGGTCAGCACGTAGCGGCCCCACTGCTCGGTCTTCGCCTGGGCGTCGCGCAGCAGCGCGGCGTCGCGCCACACGCCGGCGCAGCGCCACATGAGGCTCTTGAGCGAGTTGCGGATGTCGGTCAGGTCGAGCTCGTCGCCGGCGACGGGGCACGGGGCGTTGCGGAGCGGGATGACCCGGAACTGGTCCGCCTCTTCGGCGGCCGCCCTGCCGGCGCCGCGGCCCGCGTTGGCCCCAAAGACCAGGCCTTCCAGCAGGCTGTTCGACGCCAGGCGGTTGGCGCCGTGCAGGCCGCTGCTGCTCACCTCGCCGGCCGCCCACAGCCGCGGCAGCGACGTGCGGCCCTGGTGGTCTACGCGCACGCCGCCGATCATGTAGTGGGCGCCGGGACGCACCGGGATGGGGTCGGTCGCGATGTCCAGGCCGAACTGCCCGCAGGTCGCGGCGATGCCTGGGAAACGTTTGCGGACGAACCCCGCGTCGAGGTGGCTGAGGTCGAGGTAGACGTTCGGGTGCCGGGTCTTCTCCATCTGGGCGACGATCGCGCGGCTCACGATGTCGCGTGGCGCCAGCTCGGCGCGGTCGTCATAGTCCGGCATGAAGCGGTGGCCGGCGTCGTCGCGGAGCACCGCGCCCTCGCCGCGGGTGGCCTCGGTGATCAGGCTGCGGCTGCTGCCGGCGATGTACAGCACCGTGGGGTGGAACTGCATGAACTCCATGTCGGCCAGCCGGGCCCCCGCGCGGAAGGCGATGGCGTGGCCGTCGCCCGTCGCGACGTGCGGGTTGGTCGTTTCGCGGTAAAGCTGCCCGCACCCGCCGGTGCACAGGATCGTCTGCTTGGCCCACACAAAGGTCTTGCCGTGGTGGCGGTTCCAGACCAGCGCGCCGCGGCACTCATCGGCGCCGGTTTCTTGGCCGCCGCTGGTGAGCAGGTCGATCGTGAACGTGTCCTGCCAGACCTGGGCGCCCAGCTCGTGTCTGGCACGATGGATCATGGCCCGCATGATCTCTTTGCCGGTGGCGTCGCCCAGGGCGTGGGCGATGCGGTTGGCACTGTGGCCCCCCTCGCGACCCAGCATCAGCTCGCCGTCTTCTTCCGCGTCGAAGTTGGTGCCCCACGCGATCAGCTGGCGGATGTGCCCGGGCGCCTCGCGGACGACCATCTCTACCGTCGGCCGGTCGCAAAGGTCGGCGCCGGCGATCAGCGTGTCGGCGATGTGGTCCTCAAACCGGTCCTCCGGGGCCAGCACGCCCGCGATGCCGCCCTGGGCGTACGCGCTGCTGGACTCCCGCACGCGGTCCTTGGTGATGATGAGCGTGGTGAGCCCCGGGTCGACCTCCATGGCCGCCCGCAGCCCCGCGATGCCACCGCCGACGATCAGCACGTCAACAAAATGGTGCGGGATACGCTTCGGGTCGAACGGGACCAGATACCGAGGCGGGATGACGGCAGACAAGGGTTGCGGCTCCGGGCATGTTGGCGTTGGCACATTGTACGCCGCACACCCGGCATTCGGCATCCCGCCGGGTTTCGCCCCCGTCAGTCCAGGCAGGCGAAAATCGCACACAATCCAGGGGTTACCGGCTACAGTAGCGACTGACGCTGACGCAGCAGCCTGGTCATGCGACAGGCCACGCTCGCCGGGCGAATTTGATCCGTTGTGACGCCGTAGGGTAGCGATGATTTCACACACTCTGCCGTTCTGTGGGGTACGAGGCACGCCCAAACGCCGGTCGGGATTTTCGTGTCGCGGCGGTGGCCATACCCGGTTGCCCGGCCGCTGGCTGGGGTGCTTGGGGGTGGCGCTCGCGTTGGCGTGCGCAGCGGGGCCCGCTGCGGGTGAGCCGCTGCAGGTGTTCATCTTCGCCGGGCAGAGCAACATGGTGGGCGGCGCCCGCATCGACACCGATGAGTTCCCGGCCGACCACCCGACGG
>JBCCQL010000125.1:0-8456 GCA_039024355.1 Planctomycetota bacterium | reverse complement strand
GCCGTGCGGCGAGGGCGACGGGTTGCGCTGACCTTCCGATCCGTGCAGCCAAGCTGCTGGGCGAACTACGGGCCAGGGCCCTCGCTGCCGGCATGGTCGCAGCGTACAACTCTGTGCACGCCCCCGTAGCTCAGGGGATAGAGCATCGGTTTCCTAAACCGTGTGTCGCAGGTTCGAATCCTGCCGGGGGCGCTACTCTAGGGACTAAGCTGCGTGCGGGGCCCTGTTGCGCGAGCCTGATCGTGCGAGACCCGTTGCTTAGAGCCCTTTCGCTTCGAGGCCTGCTCGGCAAGCCCGTTGGCAGTTGGCCTACGCACCAGCACGCCGACTGGATGCCTCAGACGGCGTGGTTGTACGCCACGCTGGAGTCGGGCTTCTAGAAAAGCGCCTCTTGAATGCAGTGGAGCCGGCCGGGCTCGAACCGGCGACATCTAGCTTGCAAAGCTAGCGCTCTCCCAACTGAGCTACGGCCCCGAAATTGAACGGGATCCCTCTTTCGTTTGCCGCCGGTGCCGCCCGCCTGTGCGGGGCATAGCAAGACGCCAGCGATGCGGCCATTTAACGCGCGGCAGCCGACGCCTCGAAGCCGCCCTGCCTCGACGAACTGCCCCGAGGGAGTGGGCGTGCCAAGACTCGAACTTGGGACCTCAGCCTTATCAGGGCTGCGCTCTAACCAACTGAGCTACACGCCCGGGATACGGAGCGGTTTGCACGCTCTCCGTACCGGGCCCGGCATTTTAGGCGGGCGGGGGTTGCTGTCAAACGCAAACAGGACAGGGCAGGACGCGGTCAGGTTCGGGCGGGCCGGCGGTGGGGTGTAATTGCTCGCCAGGCGCGAACACGGCTGCCCGGCTGCCTTGGCGATGCGGCTGTCTTGGCCGCCTCGGCGGCGGAGGCGAAGCGGCAGTGACACGGCCGATGTGCGTCGCACAGATCGGTCTGTACGCAGAATCCGGCACGCAGAATAATCGCCGCCGGCTCGACAGGCCTCAACCCGGTAGCGGCGTCGTCGGCCCGCGGGCCGGGCGGCTTGAGCTGTTCCCGCACACGCACCACTTTGCCTCAGAGAGGAGGCGACGCATGGATCGCCGTCTGCTCGTCCGTTTCGCTGCCGTGCCCGTGGTTGTCGCGGTGCTGGCCCTGCCGCCCGGCGTGGCCGGGGCAGCACCGCCGCCGTCGGCGGCCCAGGCGCTCGGCCTGACGCCGATCCAGCAGCGCGTCGACTACACCACGCCCACCGGCGCCGACGCCAAGGCTTGCACGGTGCAGCCGGAGAAGTCGGGCTCGCGTACGGCGTGGGTGGTCCGCACCGCGGGCGGCGAGGTGCTGCGGCGTTTCATCGACACCAACGCCGACAACTTCGTCGATATCTGGAGCTACTACCAGGCGGGCGTCGAGGTGTACCGCGACATCGACTCGGACTTCAACAAGAAGCCCGACCAGTACCGCTGGTTCAACGCGGGCGGCACGCGGTGGGGCGTTGACGAGAACGAAGACGGCGTGATCGACCGCTGGCGGGCGATCTCTGCCCACGAGGTGGCGGAGGAGGCCGTCGAGGCGATCCGGTCCGGCGACGCCCGCGCCTTCGCCACGCTGCTGCTCTCGCCTGAGGAGCTGCGGAAGCTTGGGGCCGGCGGCGCCCTGGTTGCGGACTTCGGCGGTAAGACCAAGGCCGCCCCCAGTAAGTTCCGCCAGCTGGTGGCGAAGCAAAAAGTGGTGACCGGGGCCAGCCGCTTCATCGATTTCGGCGCCCCCCGCCCGGGGACCATACCGGCCGGCGGCGACGGCGCCACGCGGGACTTGGTGGTGTACGAAGGGGCGTCTGCCCTGCTCGACAACGCCGGCAAGCCGGAGCAGGTGCAGCTGGGGGCGATGGTCGCCGTGGAGGGCGGCTGGCGGCTGATCGACGCCCCGCAGGTCGGCAGCGAGGGCGTCGAAATTGCGGGCGTGTTCGCCTTTGCCAGCAGCCGGGCCGACGCCGGCGGGCAGGGCGCGGCCGCCCCCAGCGACAAGATGCTGGAGCTGATGGCCGAGCTTCAGAAGCTCGACGCCCGCACCCAATCGGCGCCCGCGGCGAAGCGCGCGACGCTAGTCCAGCAACGCGCGGACCTGCTCCGCAGACTAGCCGCCATCAGCGGCAACAGCACATGCGGGAGCAGTGGCTCAGCCAGCTGGCCGACATGCTCAGCGCCGCGGTCGTGGAGGGCGTCTACCCACAGGGCCTCAAGCAGCTAGAAGCGCTGTCGAAGCGGCTCGCCCGCGACAAGGCGAGCGGCGAGCTGCAGGCGCACGTGCAGTTCCAGACCATCTGGGCAGTGTGGGGACTGCGGAGCCAAGACCCCAAACAGGACTACGCGAAGGTGCAGGACGCGTGGCTGAAGCAGCTGGACGCTTTCGCCAAGACCTACCCAAACAGCCCCGACACGGCCGAGGCGTTATTGCAGCTGGGCATGGCCGAGGAGTTTGCCGGCCGCACGGAGCAGGCCCAGGCGTGGTACGGGAAGCTCGCCAAAGACTTCCCGTCGACGCCACGCGGGCGGAAGGCTAGCGGCGCCGTGCGGCGGCTGGGGTCGATCGGCAAGCCGATTAGCTTCGCCGCCACGGGCCTCGACGGGTCGCCGGTTCGGCTCGATCAGTACCGCGGCAAAGCCGTGCTGATCCAGTACTGGGCCACGTGGTGCGAGCCCTGCAAGGCCGACATGGCGCAGATCAAGCAGCTGTATTCGCGGTACGCCAAGCGGGGGTTCGCCGTGATCGGCGTCAACCTCGACAGCGAAAAGGCCTCGGCCGAGGCCTACTTGAAGCAGAACCCCGTGCCATGGAAGCACGCCCACGACCGGGGCGGGCTAGAAGGCGCCGTGGCGACCGAGATGGGCGTGATGACCCTGCCGCTCATGGTCTTGATCGACCAGAAGGGCAACGTCGTCCGCCGCAACGTCCACGTTGCTGAACTGGACGGCGAACTGCGCCGACTCGTCAGATAGCGCGTTCGCTTTGCACGTCGCCGATCCAACGCCGGCTGTGCCACATCCGCAGGGTTACCAAGAGACCCGCTTGAGACGTCGGGCGCCGATGCCACAATCGGGGTTGCTCGGCCGGCGGGCCCGGCGACGCTGCGCCAGATTGGCCCGCCCGCGGGAGTAGTCTTTCTTGCGGCGGCGGGCCGCGTGCTCATACGCGGCCAGCTGTTCTTCGGCCGCGGCGCCGAGGTCATCTATCGAAAAGCCGTGATTGGCGTAGTCCATCATCCTCGCGGTCCCTCAATCGAAATTGTCGTGCTCTGCAGTAGCGTTGCCCCAGGGCATGGATGTCGTGCGGCCGTGTCGGCCATCGGGTCGCGGAGCAAGCGGCGTGCCGCCTGCCGCACAGCACGCAGCTCTACGCCCCTGCCACGCGCAACCGACGCCCACAGACAACGTTGCGATGCAAAAGATGCGACGCGACGCAGGGTTGCCAGCGGCGATGATTCACCAAAACGGTGAGACAGCCGCAACCGCTGACGCGGCAGGAAGTTGCGTCCATTCATTGCCAGCAAACCAATCTCGTTCGCCACGGTGCGATCGTTAACCGCCTGTGGCAAAACAACTTGCACTCAGCAGGGAAGAAACGGCCGTGCGTCTCCCAACTTTGGTGAGAAGCACCCGGCCTGTCCCCATCGCGTGGGTACGCAATCCGGCAGCACGTGTGGGCTGCGGTGCGAACGCAGGCGGTGTTCTCTCGCCCCGAAGACGGCGGCGGTGGGAATCCAGAGCGGTGGCGGCAACTAATGAATTGCGGACGCTGGCCGCTTGTCGCCGGCTCGATTCGCAGACTCGACCCCCACGCGTTGGGGTTTGACCAGACGGGGTGTCGACCGCGCCTGGCAGCGCTTGCGGCGGCTGGCTTTGAAGAATCTGCCAAGTTCCTTGAAGCCACCGGCTCGTTTTGCCGACACGCTTGGCCTTCCGCCAAGCGGCCGGCGGCGGCTACATTCCGCTCAAGCCCGCGTCAGCACGCTGTGCCGCTCGCTCGCCCGAAGAATGGCGGCTAGCGGAACGCGAATCGCACTGCGGGCGTTGGCTGGTAAGCGGCGATTCTTTACGTCGGCTCAAGGATCGAGCGGCGGTCGCCGGGCGCCACCAACCACTTTCGCAAGGAGGCGAAGGCATGGACCTGCCGGAGACGCTGCCGCTGGTGGCTTGGGTGACTGTGCACGTGGGCGGCATCGTGGCCGCCGTTCTTAGCAGGCTGCAGATCGGCGCCGGCCTGGGCCACACGCTCCAGTGTCTGACGGCGATCGGGTTTCTTTCGATCGCCCTGCTCGCCGCCAGTGCCCTGCTCACAGGAGGCGATCAGCTGCGGCTTGTCGTGCTGTCGGCCGGGTCGCTCGGCACGATGGTTGTGGCGTCAGTAGTGGAAGCGCGCTACGAGCCGGCCGACCCCACGCTGGCGGCATTCTTGCGGTCGCAGCGGTAAGCACGCGCCACGCGGAGCGACCCGCAGATGTCCGGCGACCGACAAAACCGGAAAAAAGCTCCCCTCCGCTACCCCTAGGCGCCGAAAGCTAGTGCTGAGCAGGATCCGGCCGAGCAGGCAACCGCCGCTGTGGCCAGGCCCCTAGGCTCGCACCGCTACGCCGCCCGCCGGCCGCCGGTGTCACGGACCGATCACCATTCGCGGCTTGCCGCCATCAGGATTCGCACCTGCGTGGGCGAGCTACCTCGAGAGCCGGGTGTGCTCTCTGTGAAACTCCGGAGGGGGAGATGCTGACACGCAACTGGATCGCTGTTTTTGGGGTGGCGGCGTTGCTGCTGCCCACGGCCGCGCAGGCCCAACAAGGCGCCGCCGGGCCGACCGAGAGCCCATCGGCGCAGGCGCCATCGGCAAACACGCTGGCCGCCCAGCGGATCGCGAATGAGATCCACGCCAGCGGGCGGCTGAAGAACTACGAGGTTGGGGTGCAGTTCCTGGGCGGCGTGGCGTGGCTCAGCGGGTCGGTTACCGACGCGGCGCAGGCCGAGGCGGCCGCGGCCATCGCCGCGCGTGTCGACGGTGTGACCCGCGTGGTGAACCAGCTGAAGGTGAAGCCGCAGGCCAAGCCCCAAGCGGTGCAGCATCTGCCGCCCGCGGCAGAGGGCGGCAGCGGCCTGCTAGTGTCGCTAGCAGACGAAAGCGGCGAGTCGGCCAGCCCCGCGACGATGGCGGCAGCTGAGCCCGCCGGGCGCCAGGCGAACTACGAGCCGGAGCCCGTCCCCACGCCGCAGACTACGCAGCCGATGCCCCGGCAGCGGACGCAGCGTGCCGGCCGCGGCATGCGGCAGGGCATGGGGCGCGGCATGCCGGTGCCCTTCGCCCGCACGGCCCAACGCCCGATGAACCAACGCCCCATGAACCAGCAGGGCATGATGCCGCAGCGCGGCGTCCGCCCCGCCAACTACGGCGCCATGCAGGCCCAGGCCATGCAGGAGCAGGGCGGCTACGTCCCGGCACGCGGCATGGGTGGCGCCAGCGGCGTGAGCTACGACAGCCCGAACATGCCCGGCTACGCGTGGCCTAGCTACGCGGCGCACCCCAACTACTCGGCGGTTACCTACCCCAAGCAGTACTCGCCCACGGCGTGGCCGTACATCGGCCCGTTCTACCCGTACCCGCAGGTGCCGCTGGGTTGGCGCAAGGTGGCCCTCGAGTGGGACGACGGCTGGTGGTTCCTGGACTTCAGCCACCACCAGCAGCACTGAGCCTGATCGGCCAAACCACGCAAGAACCCCCGGCGGGCCGTCCCGCCGGGGGTCTTTCTGTTGGTCGATCACCTGCGGCCCGCTCCACGGCCCGGCTTGGGCAGAACGCTGTGGCGCCAGGGCGTGTTTTTCCGTCACAAACGGATTTACCCGCAAGTTCCGCCCAGACTATCTCGATAACTCCTGTAGCGAGTCACCGGGCCCCGCGGCCCGGTCCGGCAGGCATCCCCGGTACTCAGCAGACAAGGTCTCGTCGCGATGGCGTGCAAGAACTCTCTCAGCCGACCAACCATGCTCGCGGGCGGCCTTCTGCTGGCGGCCATGTCCGTTTCCTCGACGGGCTGCTTGTGGGGCCTTACGAGCGGCGGGCCAAGCCTGGGCCTGCTCGCCCTGCCCACGCCGGTGAGCCCCTTCCTGCAGAAAAAGGAAGAGGACGACTTCTGGAAGCACGAGCGCTACGAGCGGGTGCCCATCCTGGGGCCGCTCACATCCGGCGGGCCGCCCGTCGCGCTCGACGAGCCCAGCGACGACGAGGTGATGCGTGCCCTGGAAGGCGCGCTGCCCGTGCAGGGCGGCATCCCCATGCTGTGGGAGCGGAAGCGGAACAACGTGCGGATCGTGAAGTGTAAGATCGCCGACTACGTCGACCCGGTTCGGCACTACCCGCTGATTGGCCCCGCCCAGCAGCACCACGCGCACTACAAGTGCACGGTCTACTTCGAGGACGTCCGCCGCATCGGCTGGCCGGTGCCGCACACGCTCACCGACGAGGACGCCCAAGAGGTGATCTACATCGACCACAACCACCTGCACATGGTGGGCGGCGACCCGGGCGACTGCTCGAACTACTGAGCCGGCCGGCTGCCAAGGCCATGCCGGCGAAAACTGCCCAAGGAGTAGCGGTCCGCGGCGGCTCCGCATCCCGGCAAGTTGGCTGCACGCGATGAACCGACACGCACCGCGAACCGCCCGGCTGTACGCCGCCGCAATCCTGGCCGTGCTCTTCGGCCTCACGGCTGCCCACGCCGCAGCGGCCACGACCGGGCCAGCCGCCGACGCGGCTACAACCGGCGCCTCGGCGGGCGGGCGGAGCCTGTTCGACATGCTGGTGGATGGCGGGCCGCTGCTGTGGCCCATCCTGCTGGCGTCGCTGGTGATGATGGTGGTCTCGCTAGAGCGGTTCGTGTCGCTCCGCCGCGGCGCCGTGGCGCCCCGGCCGTTCATCAAGTGCGTGCTGTCGCAGATCCGCGAGGGCGAAACCCGCGACGGCGCCCTGCTGCTGTGCCAAGAGAACACGAGCCACGTCGCCCGCGTGTTCGAGGCGGGCGTCATGCGGTGGGGCAAGTCTGCCGTCGAGGTCGAGCAGGCGATCCTGGACGAGGGCGAGCGTGCCGCCAACTCGCTCCGCAAGAATCTGCGGGTCATCAACGGCGTCGCCCAGGTGTGCCCGCTGCTGGGGCTGCTGGGCACCGTGTGGGGCATGATGGGCGCCTTTGACGAGATCGCCAGCAACTCTGCCATGGGCCGGCCCGAGCTGCTCGCCGGCGGCATCGGGCAGGCGCTGCTGTCTACCGCGTCGGGCCTGGCCGTCGCCATCCCCGCGTTGATCTTGTACCTGCACTTCGTCGGCCGCGTCGACGGCCTGGTGATGGAGATCGACCGCCGCGGCCAAGAGCTGGTGCACATCATCTCTGCCGAAGCCGGCCAGTCCGCCCCGAAAGCCAGCCGCCCAAAGAAGGCCGCCTAAACCCACAACCGCCCACCCGGGCGCCTGCCACCTGCCACCTGCCACCTGCCACCTTCACCCCTCACCCCTCACCCCTCACCCTTCGCCCCCCACCAATGCCGCTCAAGACCACGCCCGACGAAGCGTCCAGCATCAACCTGACGCCGATGATCGACGTGGTCTTCTTGCTGGTGATCTTCTTCATGGTGGCCACCAAGTTCACGGAAGTAGAGCGGAGCATCGACATCGAGCTGCCGACCACCGCCCAGGCCGGCGACGCCACCCCGCCGCCGGAGCCGCGGACCGTGGCCGTGTACCCGGACGGGCGGGTGCAGTTGGATGGGCAACCGGTGACGCTTGCCCAGCTCACTGCCCAGCTCCGCGAGGCGACCGACGAGAGCAGCGACGTGCAGGTGGTCATCGAGGGCGACGCCCGCTGCCCGTTCCAGCACGTGGCCGCCGCCATGGCCGCGTGCCGCGAAGCGCGGGTAGCGGAGCTCAGCGTGCCGGTTGAACTGGCCGCCGCGGGCTCGGGCGGCGCCGCCACTTCCGGCCGCAGGTGACCAACACGCATGCCCCTGCCGCTGGCCAGCCTGTGGAGCCGCATCGCCTCGCTGCCGGCGTTGTACCTGCTGCTGTGGGCGGCGTTGGCTGCTTCGACCGTGGTGCTGCTGGTGCTGATGCGGACGGCGTGGGGCCGGCGGCGGCCGACGCACCGCTACGTGCTGCTGTCGGTCGTGGTGCACCTGGGCCTGATCTGCTTGGCGACGACGGTCCGCTTCATGTCGGCGCCGGTGGGCGAGCAGGCGGCCGCTCCGATGACCGTGCGGATCACCATGCGGGCGCCGCGGCAGGCTGTGCCGGCCGCGGATGAATCGGCGCCGCGCCTGCCGGCGGAGCCCGTCGAGCAGCCGGACAACGAGCCAACGCCGCAGCCCCCGCCGCTGCTCGACCCGCCCCCCGCCCAGCCATCACCCGCTTCACTGCCACCCACCGAGCCGCCGGCCGGGCGG
>JBCCQL010000124.1:0-8475 GCA_039024355.1 Planctomycetota bacterium | reverse complement strand
ATGGGCGTGTCGCCGTAGTTCTCGAACACCAAGTGCCAATCGTGGAAGGTCGCGCTGGGCACTGTGGCGCCAAAATCACCCGGGGCGACGCTGCCGGCGTACGGGTTGCCTGTCGACGGGTCGATGGCGATCCGGCTGTCGGTCCGCTCGCCCCAGTGGCGGTTGGTGCTGAAGGTGTAGAAGACGTTCCCGCCGTCTTGGTCAAAGGGCCCGCCGGGGCCAGACCCGCCGCGGTCCTCGAACTCGCCGCCAGTGGAGCTGTTCACAACGTCGCCCTGGTACTGGACGCGTTGGGTAGGCTCGATGAACTGGAAGGAGTGGTTCAGCTCGGAGTGGACGCCGTCGGGCGAGATCAGCGTAATCCGCAGGTTGTCGATGTCGCCTGTGCTGAGGTCGAGCTTGACCTCTACCCACTCGGTCGAAACCGTACGGTCCTCGGGCACGTCCAACACCACCGCAACGCCGTTCTGCCGGGGGCCGGTGTAGTTTTCAAAGGGGCTATCCGTGGCGTACTCATTGATATACGCGTTGATGCCCCCCTGCCCCCCGAGGCCGCCGGGAACGACCAGCCGCTGCGTGTCATCGTTGCTAACGCTGCGGGCGGGAATGCCGCCCGAGAACTGCGGGAAGGTCGTCCAGCTCTGCTCCTCGGCCAGCGTCTGACCGGCGCTGTTCCACTGGGCGGCGAGCGAAACCGCCAGTTCGGCGTCGATGACGCCGTGCCCGTAGCCCACGGCAGTGCCAAGCTCGGCGTTGCCCTGGCTGACCGTGTAGCCGGCGCCGTTCGTGAACAGGCTCACCGGGGACCAGGAGGTCTCAGAAGTCTCGCTCGGGTCGATGATCGGAAAATAGACGTGCGCCAGAGCGTCTGCTTGGAAGATGCCAAAGTTGATTTGGTTGCCGTCGTCATCGAACTGATCGACGTTTTGTGCGTTGTAGACGTCGGGCTCGTGGTAGGGCTCGTTGCGGTTGGTGATCCAGGTCTCTGGGTGCTCGAATCCGGAGCTCCGGTCGCTGCCCGTTTGCAGCGACTCGAAGGGAGCGTTCTGCCGCGCCGAGCGGACGAGGATTTCTTGAACGTCGCGGTAAGACAGCGTCGCCTCGCCGTTGGCGGCGATGTCTGCCTCGAGCATCAGGGCGATCACGCCCGATACCAACGCCGCCGACGCGCCCGTGCCGCTGAACCGCGAGGTGTACGCGGTGTCTTCGAAACGGTCGTTGATGGTCAGCCCGGTGAACGGGTCGAGGATCAGGTCGTCTGGCTCGAAGAGGTCCTCGGTCGTGGGCGCGTTAAAGCCCTGCTGGAAGAGCGTCGTGGGATCGCTGGGGTCGTCGACGAAGAAGTCGGTCGTCCAGACGCCGCTGCCGACGCTCGGGTCGTCGATCAAGCCGAAGCCGGACACCGAGCCGCTGGGGGCGGCGACCAGGATCGCCGGGCTGATCTCGCCGTAGCGGGTCACGGTGCCATCGACGTTGGCCACCTCACCGTCGTGGTCCACGGAGGTGACGCCGATGGTGTAGCGCGAGTTGAGGTACCCGTTGTAGCCGGCGAAGTCGTCGCCCGCGTTGAACGTGGGGTCGGAGAACAGGCCGATGCTTGCGCCGGCGCCGTCGCCCGCCTCGAACACATGGATCACGCCGAGGCCGCCGCGGCCCAGCAGCACGGATTCACGCAGCGCGTCCAGCTCCTGCGGCGTAGGCGTGAGGATCGTGTTGGCCCCGTTTGCGTCGCCCCAAGCGTGGGTGTAGATGTCGACCTGCTGATTCTCCCAGCGGAAGAGGTCAGCAATGATCTCTGGGTTGAGCCCCTCGACACTGGCGTCGGCGCCCGACAACAGCCGCACGGGCACAATCTCAGACTCGTAGGCGACGCCGACGATGCCCTCGTCGTTGGCGGCGGCGCCAATGAGCCCGGCGATCGCCGTGCCGCGGGCGTCTGCCGCGATGCCCAGGGCGGCGGAACCGGCGTTGGGGGTCGAGAAAAGGTCCTGCCTAGAAACCGCGTCGTACGCGAGCGTATCCGAGATGTTGGCGACGAGGTCTGGGTGGTCCGTCTGGATGCCGGTGCTGACCACGGCAATCTGGATGCCGGCGCCGGAGAGGCCGTCGATCAGCGTGTTGCCCTGATCGTCTTCCAGGAAGAACTGCCACGCCGGGATGACGTTGATGTCTTCGCCGGCCACACCCCGCACGTCTTGCAGCCGCTGGTCGCCGATGTTTACGCCGCCTGTGTTGAGCAGCGGCCACTGGAACGAGAAGTACGGGTCGTTGGGCACGAAGTCGGCCGACATCATGTGGCGGTCTTCTAGCTGCTCGAACACCCAGCTCTTGGTCGGCTGTTGCCGGGCCGAGCCCGTGGGCTTGGCGCCCAGGAGCTTGGCGATCGGGCCCTTGGTCTCCGGCAGCTTGCTGCCGGCGTCCAGGGGAGAAAACGCTGTGTCGAGCCGCTGATGCCTGTTCTTGCGCACGTTCGTGTCCCTTGATCGGGAAGGTAGCGACGCACCGCTGGTGCTGTGCTACGAGGTCTGTTCCGTAGGCCGGCCTAGATCCGTCTGCCGGCACCGAGAGAGTCGTGAGGGGTTGCCGCCTCGCGGGGGCTGGCCCGCCGGTGCGGTGTAGCCGTTGTTTGCCCGGCGAGCGGAGAGGACGTGGTTGCACGCCCGCGGTCGCACCGCCCGGCGTGGTGTTGGCCTAATCACCCCGGTAGCTTGTTGA
Organism: Planctomycetota bacterium; assembly: GCA_039024355.1. Lineage (GTDB taxonomy): Bacteria > Planctomycetota > Planctomycetia > Pirellulales > Lacipirellulaceae > JBCCQL01. Next base: position 5,760 of record JBCCQL010000124.1, on the reverse strand, counting down.
CTCGCACGTGGATTGCATCGTAATTCGGCGTCAAAATCGCGTCAAACAAACGGGTTGGCCGAAGGAGCCTATCCCGCAGAGAGATCCGGCGGAGCGTAAGGGAGGCCACCAAAGGGGCTTAAGCAGCGGCCGGCGAAAGCCTGTAGTGCCCGGGACCCGCTACGGACGCAACCGGTTCCGGCCGCAGCCGGTGCTGCCAGCTGCGACAATCTCTACCGATTGTGCCGGAACGACTGGTTCGACCGGTAAGACCGGTCCGATAGGTTCTTCCGAGGTCGCCCCCAGCCGCTGCTGGCGTGAGCGGGTGGCCGTCTCGCCGCCCGGGGGCTGGTTCCGGCGGCCCGAACGAATGCAACGCAGTTGGTCGCTCGCCAGCAGGGCCCGAGAGGGTCGCGGGCGGGCCTGCTTGGGGGGAACGATGACGATGCACGCACCCTACGGATGGTTGAAGCTGGCCGCGGTGGCGGTTCTGGCTGGCTTGGCGGCTCGGGCGGCCGAGGCGCAGGGGCAGGCGTCGCAGGCCTTCTACCAAACGCAACAAGCGTCCCACGCCGGCGCGGACTCCCGCGGCGACGTGACATGGGTCCGCCCGCCGGACCTGGTGGACGCCCACGGCAACCAGGCCGTGGTGCCCGCCCAGTACGGCGAGGCGTGCCCCCCGGGCTATGGCGGCTACGGCGGCTACGCCGACATGCAGGGCGCCTACGGTGGCGTGGCGTTCAACACCGATCAGGTAGGCCCGCACTACTTCGACGTGCTGCTGGAGTACGTTTCGCTGCGGCGTGACGGCGGGCTGGGCGGGTCGTCGGTGCTGATCGCCGACAACTTCGCGACCGGCTCCAACCCGGCGGTGCCCGTCCTGTCGGCGGATGCTGTGTCGGCGGACTTCGAGCCTGGGTTCCGCATCCTGGGCCGCTACGACTTGGGCCCCCTGTCGGTCTTGGAGTTCGGCTACTCGGCGTTCAACGACATGGGCGGCTCGACCTCGGTGACCGATGAGAACGCAGGGTCCAGCGGCCTGGGCAACTTCTTCTCGCTGTTCACCAACTTCGGCACCACCCCGCCCGGTGGTTTTGACATCAACGACCTCGAAGACTTCGAGGAGACCGACCGCGCGACAGCCGCGAGCGTCAGCTTCAACTCGGACCTGCAGACGGCCGAGATGAGCGTCCGCCGCTACTGGGTAGGCTACAGCCCGCGGGTCAGCGGCACGCTGCTGGCAGGGTTCCGCTACACGAAGCTGAAGGAAGGCTTCCGCTTCGGCACGGTGGGCGCCAACTTCTTGCCGTCGGACGCAGACCCGAACGACCCGTCCGGGGGCATCTCGACAGCCGCCTTCAACATCGACGCGGACAACAACTTGGCGGGCTGCCAGATTGGCGGCGACGTGTGGCTGGGCGTCGTGCAGGGGCTGCGTCTGGGCGCCGAGGGCAGGGTGGGCATCTACAACAACTCGTACGAGATCACCTCGACGTTCACCACCAGCGACGGCGACCCCTCGTTCAGCGAGTCCGCCAAGGACAACCAAGTGGCGTTTATCTCCGACGCCCGCATCCAGGTGGTGGCCGACATCCTGCCGAGCCTCTCGATCCGCGGCGGGTACGAGCTGCTGTTCATGAACTCGCTGGCCCTTGCGGGCGACAACTTCAACGGCGGATCGCCCTACGACAACCCGGCCGTGGACGCCCGGGTGCCGTTCGTCGCCGATCAAGGCGACGCCTTGTTCCACGGCTGGAACCTGGGCATCGAGTACATCTGGTGACGCCAGAAACGCTGGCAACCCGGCCCCTGCTGCACGGCCCAGGGCGCGAACCATCCGTGCCCGCGTAAGGTCTAACCAGCGTGCCGGCTGCGCGGGCTTATTACACCCCAAGCCGTCGGTTTGCCCGGCTTGCAACCGCTTGGTGCTTGCGTACCCCGCGGCCCGCCTTTGGTAGGCAGGCCGCGGGTTCGACGTATACTGGAGGGACCGCAGCCGCAATTGCAGTCGGCTTCGCCCGAGAAACCGCCAACCCGCGAAGGAGACCAGCCGACCCGGCGCCGCATGGACATCGAACGTAAGCAAAGCGTCGACAGCGAGTCGGCGATCTTGGTAGGCGTTGAATTCTCTAGCAACGCCGGTGGCCCCAGCAGCTGCGTCGAAGAGCCCCTGGAGGAGCTGACGGGCCTGGCCGAAACGGCCGGGGCACAGGTCGTCGGCCTGCTGACGCAAAACCGCGACCGGCCCGACATCAAGAGCTACATCGGCAAGGGCAAGGTCGACCAGCTGAAGCAGATGGTGTCGGCCACCGAGGCCGACGTGGTGATCTTCGACAACGACTTGTCGCCCGCCCAGACACGCAACCTGGAACAGGCGACCGGCGTCAAAGTCTTGGACCGCACTGAGCTGATCCTCGACATCTTCTCGACCCGCGCCCAGACGCACCAGGCACGCCTGGCGGTGGAGCTCGCGCAGCTCGAGTACTCGCTGCCGCGGCTCAAGCGGATGTGGACGCACCTGTCGCGCCTGAAGATGGGCGTCGGCATGCGGGGCCCGGGCGAGAAGCAGCTGGAGACCGACCGCCGGCTGGTCGAGAAGCGGATCGCCGACCTCAAGGCCGAGCTGCAGAAGATCCAGCAGCGGCGTGGCCGCGAGGTGGCCGCCCGGCGGGACCGGCTGACCGTCTCACTGGTGGGCTACACCAACGCCGGCAAGAGCACGCTGCTCAACGCGTTGACCGATTCGGACGTGCTGGCCCAGGACAAGCTGTTCGCCACGCTCGACACACGGACCCGCCGGTGGCGGCTGCCGGGCTGGGGGCCGGTGCTGCTGAGCGACACCGTCGGGTTCATCCGCGACCTGCCGCACAAGCTGATCGCCAGCTTCACGGCGACCCTCGAGGAGGCCCGCCAGGCCAACCTGCTGCTGCACGTGGCCGACGCCAGCAACCCGGCGGCGGTTGAGCAGGTGCAGGCGGTTTACCAGGTGCTCGAAGAGCTGGGCATCGAGCAGAAGGAGGCGCTGCTGGTGCTCAACAAAGTCGACCGGGCGGGCGACGACTCGCGGATCAACACGCTGCGGGAGCGGTACCCCCGGGCGGTCGAGGTGAGCGCGAAATCGGGCGAAGGACTCGACCGGCTGGCCGAGGCGGTGAGCGCCGCCCTCAGCGAGCACTTCGACGAGGTCGACATCGAGATGTCCGCCAGCAACGGCCGCCTGCTCGCCTACCTGGGGCGGTACGCAGAGGTGCTCAGCCGCACGTTCGAAGAAGACCGGGTGAGCGTGCATTGCCGGATCCCCCGCGAGCACCTGGGCCGGATCTCTCCGGAAGAAGCGGTGATTGTGCCGCACCCGGTCGACGAGCTTGCCGCGGGCACAAGCATCGATCCGCAGGACGCCGCCGGCCCTGCAGAGGCCAACTTAATAGACGGCGCCATTGAGGACGTCGCCTGAGCCGTGCGATTCACGCCAGCCTCCCGCCCGCCTGTGCGCAGGCGGGTGTGTCGATCGATTGGCCCGCGGCGGCCGCGTGCCGTTTTCTCCAACCCGCTCGCCGGAGGACGCCGCCGCCATGGGTAGCTTTTTCCGCCCGCGGCGTCGACTCACCGGCACGCGGGTGATCATCACCGGCGCCTCTTCTGGCATCGGCCGCAGCCTGGCGATCGAGTTGGCGGCCTGCGACGCGCGGCAGGTGCTCATGGCGCGGGACGCCGCGAAGCTGCAAGATACGGCCGCCGCCGTTGCCGAGCGTGGCAGCCAAGCCGTGGTGGTCGCCGGCGATGTGACCGACGCCGGCGTGCGTGCCGAGGCGCTGAGGCGTGCCAGCGAAGCGTACGGCGGGCTCGACCTGCTGGTGAACAACGCCGGCGTGGGCGCCTACGGGCGGTTTGTCGAGGTCGGCCCCGATCGGCTGCGGCGGCTCGCCGAGGTCAACCTGGTTGCCCCCGGCGAGTTCATCCGTGAGGCCACGCCGCTGCTCCGCGCGGCCGACGACACGGCGGTGGTCAACATCGGGTCGATACTCGGCTGCCGCGGCCTGCCGTTCAGCAGCGAGTACTGCGCGACGAAATTCGCCCTGCACGGGCTGAGCGAATCAATCCGGCCGGAGCTCGCCAGGCTTGGCGTTGGGCTGCTGGTTGTGGCGCCGGGCACGACGGCCACAGGCTTCAAGGACAACGTGGTAGACAACCGTGGCAAGCCGCCCTGGGGCCGCCGGGGCAGCGTGCCGCCGGAACGTGTCGCCAGGGCGACCCTAGCTGCGCTGCGTCGGCGGCGCCGGTTTATCATCCCGAATACCCAGGGCTGGGCGATGGTCACCGCTAACCGCTTTGCCCCGTGGCTGCTGGACCGCGTGATCGATCGGTACGGGTGAGGCGAAACTGCCTGCCATCCGCCCACGACACCGTGCCTCGGAAACACGCCAACACGCGATGCTAGACGTTCTGTACGACGACGGCCCTGTGCTGGTGGTCAACAAGCGTGCCGGCGTGCTGACGCAGGCGCCGCGGGGGATCGACAGCGTTGAGATCGCGGTGCGCAACTTCTTCAAGCGCCGCGAAGGCAAGACGCCCGACGCCAACATCTACGTTGGCATCACGCACCGGATTGACCGCCCCGTGTCCGGCGCGCTGGCTTTCACACGCCACCTGCGGGCCGCGCAGCGGCTGGCCAGGCAGTTCCAAGAGCGGACGGTCAGCAAGGCGTACTGGGCGGTTGTCGAAGGGGATGTCGAGCCCGATGAGGGGACGTGGACCGACCACCTGCACAAGCGGCACGGCATGGCGCAGTCGATCGTGGTGCCCGAGGACGATCCGCGGGGCAAGCGGGCCGTGCTGCACTACCGCGTGCGGGGGCGGCTCGCCGGCGCCACGTGGCTGGAGATCGAGCTCGAAACGGGGCGGACCCACCAGATCCGCGTGCAGGCCGCCACGCGCGGCTACGCCGTGCTGGGCGACTCGCAGTACGGCAGCACTTCCTCCTTCGGCCCGGAGTGCGTCGACGCCCGCGACAGGGCGATTGCGCTGCACGCCCGGACGCTCGGCTTCCGCCACCCGATGCGGGACGAGCAGGTGGCGGTCACGGCGCCGCTACCGGCGTACTGGGCGCCGCTAGCGCTGCCCGCGGACGCCGGCGACCTCGATCAAGCGGCGGACTGAAGTGGCGGCAGCCCGAAGCCCGGCGGGACCCGCAACTGGGCGGGCCCTGACACGGGGCAGGCACCGGCACGGGGCAGGTCCAGAAACTCGGCACACTTGGTGCGTTGCCCTACACTCCGGGTGACCCACACGGTAACACCCACGACGCAACCCCGTATGAGCTGCGTAACCCAAGCATGCCGTCGCACACGCGGCGGCGCCTCACGCCCACCACGGGAGAATCGTTATGCAGAAGCCAGCCCGTCTCGCCCTTACCATTGCCGCCGCGCTGCTTGTCGGCGGGGCCGTTGCGTCGGAAGCGGAGGCCGCCTCGCGGTTCGGCCCCGGCGGCCTGGGCGCCAACCTGCACCGGCGGTTTGTCATCCGGCAAGCGGTCAAACGGACAAGCCGGGGCCTGCCGGTACGCAACCGGGCGATCCTGTGGCAGGCCCGCCCCTACACGCGTGGCGTGATCACCACCCGGCGTGGCTGGCGCCGCTGGTAGCACGGCATCGATCTCGGCCGGCGTTGGGGTGGCTGCTGCCGGTTCTTCGTGCCCGAGCGTGCCCGCTACCGGCGTAGCGGGTCGCTCAGCCCGACCGCGACCGGCACAAAGAGCAGCAGCGGCGCCCAGGCCGCCGTCGT
>JBCCQL010000123.1:0-8523 GCA_039024355.1 Planctomycetota bacterium | reverse complement strand
CGCGTGGCCGCGTACCTCGACACGGCCGCCGCCGACGGGGCCACGGTAGCCCTGGACGGCCGCGGCGGTGATTTTCAGAACGGCGGCGACGGGTTCTTGATCGGCCCCAGCGTTGTCGACCGCGTCGAGCCGCAGATGCGGATCGCCAAAGAAGAGGTCTTCGGGCCGGTGCTGAGCGTCTCGCGTGTGGCGTCGCTTGACGAGGCGCTCGCCCTCGGTGACGGCTGCGAGTACGGCAACGGCGCGGTGATTTTTACGCAGAGCGGCCGCTCGGCCCGCGAGTTCAGCCGGCGGTTCAACGCCGGCATGATCGGCGTGAACGTCGGCGTGCCGGCGCCGATGGCGTGGCTTCCGTTCACGGGGTGGACCCGCTCGTTCTTTGGCGACCTGCACATCCAGGGGACCGAGAGCATCCAGTTCTACACGCGGCAGAAGGTGACGCTCAGCCGCTGGCCGGCCGCGGCGGCCGGCGGGGCCGAAAGCCACGCCGATCCCGTGTGGAAGACCGGCCGCGGCGGTTAAGAGCTAACGGACAAAACCGAAAGTCGGGGCAGACGATCGGCGTTTCACGGCCGATTTCGCAGACATCGCCGCTAACGCCTGAGGTTTTGTTCGCACGCTCTAAAGAATTTCTGCGAAAACCTGTGTAACAGCGTGCGCGCTCGGCCGTATCAGCGGTTGTAAGCTTGGTGAGCGGCGGCCGCGTGTTGATGGAATGTGCGGCACGCCGTGCGTACACTCAGAGCCAGCGGCCCGGCGTTCTAGTCGCCCAGCGCTCTAGCGGCCCTGCCGCGAGCGACTCGAACACACCCGTCCACTTTCCCAACCTACCCAAGATCGCCCGCCGACAAGGAACCCGCCATGCTCCGCACCGTTTTGAATTTGCCCGCCGCTGGCCTGTTGCTAGCCATGCTGGCTGTGCCCGCCTCGACCGCCGAGGCACAGTTTGGCGTCCGGTATGGGTTTGGCGGCGTGCGGGTTTCGACGCCTGCCGTGGGCGTCCGCGTGGGGCCGTTTGGTGGTGTGCGTGTGCGGGCTCCGGGGGCGTTTGTCCGCACGCCGGGCCGGGTGGTGTACGGCCCGCCGCGGCCGGCGTTCGGCTACGGCTATGGTTACGGCGGAAGCTACTTTTACAGCGGCCCGGGTGTCACGGTCTCGGGCTACGCGGCGCCGGGCGGTCCGGTGGTTGGCGGCCCCGTGGTCACCGGTGGTCGTGTGATTTCTAGCGGCAGCGTCGTGACCGGAGGCCGTGTGGTGGCCAGCGGTTCGGTGGTGACGGGCACGCCGACGCCCGCTGCGGGGTCGATCGTGTCGGGCGGCGTCGTAACCGGCTCAACCAGCGGCGCCGTGGTCACTTCGGCCAAGCCGGCCGCCACGGCCCTGGCCAGCGAGGCCGAGCTGGCGGCTATGGGCGGCATCGAGCTGATCGCCGCCACGGCCGAGGCTTCGGCCGCCCTGCAGTCGCGGCTCGACGGCTTCCAGAACGGCGAGGGCTGGCAGACCTATCTGGCGTTTGACGCCGAGACCGCCGGCGACTTGGCCGCGGCCGACAAGCTGCTCCGCCGGTTTGACTCCGTCGCACGCGACGCCCAGTTCGCCATGATCTACCGCCTGAGCGAGTTCCAGGCCCTGCGGACCGCGCTGCGGGTGATGGTCGATCGGGGCGGCGTCGATATCGCGGTGGGCGTGCCGGGCGTCGGCGTTGACGTCGGCGTCTCGACGCAGGGCGAGAGCCTGCCCGTGCCGGCCGCCGACGCAGAGCCCTCCAATCCCACGGCCGCCGACGTGGATGTCGACGTTTCCGCTGGCGGCGTGCGGGTGAAGGTCGAGCGGTCGATCCTCACGCCTGCCGAGTGACCGACACCGCGTCAAAGCTGGTGATGGCCGGGTGCGTGCCGGCGGGCGCCGGCGCCACGGCCGTGTCTCGCACGACGAGGCCGGTTTGCATGCCCGCGGCGTGGGCGGCGTCGAGCTCGGCCACGGTGTCGCTCAGGAACAGCACTTCGCCCGCTGGCAGCGGCCAGTGCTGGGCGATTTTCTGGTAGCTCGCGGCGTCACGCTTCGGGCCTGTGGTCGTGTCGTAGTGGCCCGAGAAGCACCGCAGCAGGTCGCCGCAGTCGGTATGGCCGAAGAAGAGCTGCTGGGCCTGGACGCTGCCGGACGAATACACGCGTAGGTCAACGCCGGCCGCCCTCCAAGCGGCCAGCGCCGGCGGCACGTCGGGGTAGACGTGGGCCCGCAGCTCGCCCGACTCAAAGCCGGCCCGCCAGATCAATCCCTGCAGCTGCTTCAGGCCGGTCGATTTGACGTCGGCGTCCATCAGACGCAGCACCTGGGCCTCGACGGCGGCGGCCTGATCGGCCCCGTCGGCCGCCATGCGTGCGACCGAGGCGTGCCCCGCCTCGCGTGCGATCTGCTCGCACGCGTCGGCGGTCGCCGGCTCGGCCATGTGCGTCGCCAAGTGCTCGGCGACCCGTCGCCGCGCGTACGGGAACATCACGTCGTAGACGTAGGCCACGGCCGACGTGGTGCCCTCGACGTCCAGCAGGATGCCCCGCCCGGCAAAGGCGATCACAGCTCGACCACCGGGTCGACGCCCTCGGCCTTCGGCAGGTAGCCGGCGCCCCAGCAGACGGGCGCGTGGTGGGCGTGGGCGCCCTCGGGCAGGTAGTCGGGCGACCAGCCGCTGGGGTCTTCGAACAAGCGGATGCAGCGGATCGTGCGGTCGTCGCACAGGTGGAACCAGTGCCGTGGGCCGGCCGGCACGTTGATTAGGTCGCCCGGGCCGACCTCGATGGCGAAGACACCGCCGAAGCCCGCTTCGCTGGCCCCGTCGCTGGCCCCGTCGCTGGCCCCGTCGCCGGCCTCTTCCGCAGCCGCGGGGTTCACCCAGAAGACGCCACGCCCCTCGACCGTGAAGCGGACCTCGTCTTCGCTGTGCGTGTGCTCCTTGTCAAACTTGGCGAGCATCGCGTCCAGGCCCGGTGTGTCGGCCCGCACGTTGATGACGTCGGCCGTCACGTAGCCGTGCGCGGCCTTCAGACGGTCGATCTCGGGCGTGTACTCGGCGAGGATCTGTGCATCGGTAGCGTCTGCGGCGAGCCTGCCCGCCACGTCCCACCGCTCAAACCAGATGCCGTGCGGCCGGAGGAAATCGCGGATCGCGTCCGGGTCGGTCAGGCGTTGTTCGGCGCCGGGGAAAGAGATCGTTGCCATGGCGGTTTGTGGTGAAGCGGTTGTCGGTAGCGGTATTCCCACCGGCTACGCGGGCGTGGGTAACGCAGGTCAATCGGCACGGGCTACGCCGGCCGCGTGGAGCTCGCACTCGAGCAAGAACTCGATCACCTCGACGTGCCGGCGTGCGTCGGCCAGCGTCGCGCCCCAAGTGTACAGGCCGTGCCCGCGTAGCAAAAAGCCGTGCGGCGTGGCGGCGGCGGATGAATGCTGCGGGCCGGCGTCGGGCTTCCAGCTACCCGGGGCCCGGAGCCACGCCCGGACCTCGCCGGCCAGCGACGCGATGTCTTGCGTGTTGTCGAACACGCGGACGTGCTCCGCCATTTCGTGCGTCGCGTTGCCGGCCAGGCCCTTGAGCATTTCGTAGCCTTCCAGCGTCACGCAGCCGCCGGCCCGCCGGGTGAGCACTGTTGCGGCCACCGAGTGGGTGTGCAGCACCGCGCCTACCGCGGGGAGCTGCTCGGCGGCCGCGGCGTGCAACAACGCTTCGGCCGAGGCCCGCCTGTCGGAGCCATCAACCGCTATTCCGTCGGCGCCGATGCGGACGAAGTCGTCCGCCGTGAGCCTGCCCTTGTCTTTGCCGCTGACCGTGATGAGCAGCTCCAGCGGGTCTCGCTGGACAACCACGCTGTAGTTGCTGCTGGTGCCCAGCGACCAGCCACGCCGGTGGAAGTCGGCGCCCGTGGCCCGCAACTCGCCGATGGCGGCCTGCAACGCGGCGCCTGTGGCCGCACCTTTGGCGGACTCATCGGCGGACGTGGCGGCCGGGGTCGGTGGCGCGGTGTCGACGGTGGTGCTCATGGCGTCCGGCAGAGGTCGTGCGGCGGCTTGGGCCGGCGTATGTTACCCGCTGATCGCTACCCGCACCAAGGCGCCCGCGTCCGCCGCCGCTGCCAATGCCATCGCGTCTCACGCTTCGCCCGCCGGCCGATTTCGACCTCAAGCGGGCCGTCTGCTCGTACGGCTACTTCTTGCTCGCCCCCAACCACTGGGACCCGGAGCGGCAAGCGCTCGACCGGCCGTTCTCTGGCGTCGGCTTCTCGGCCGGGCTCACCATCCGCCAGCCCGCCGGCCGCGGCGGCCCGGTTCTTGTCGCGGCGGATGCGAGCCTAGACCGCGGGCAGCAGCAACAGGTGCGGTGTGGGCTGGCACGCATGCTGCGGCTCGGCGAAGACCTCTCCGCGTGGCGCCGCGTCCACCCGGCGGCGCGGCGGCGGGGGTTCGGCCGGATGTTCCGGTCGCCCGACTTGTGGGAGGACATGGTCAAGACCATCACCGGCTGCAACGTCACGTGGCGGAACACCATGGCGATGAACCACCGGCTGGTGGAGCGGCTTGGCCGCGGCGCCTTCCCACGGCCGGCCGAGGTCGCCCGGCTGACGCCGTCGGTCCTCAAGTCGCGCTGCAAGGTTGGCTACCGCGCGAAGCGGATCCTCACCCTGGCCCGCGGCATCGACAGCGGAGAGATCGACCTGGCGTGGTATGAGTCGCCCCGGCGAGAAACCGCGGAGCTGCACGCGGCGCTGCTTCGCCTGGAGGGCTTTGGCCCCTACGCGGCGGCCAACGTCCTGACGCTGCTGGGACGGTACGACCACCTGCCGATCGATACCGAGACCTACCGCCACTACTGCCACACCACAGGCCGGCCCCGCCCGGCGAACGACAAGGACCTGGACCCGCTGATCCGCCGCCACTACGGCCGGTACGCGCCGTACCAGTTCTTGGCGTACTGGTTCGACCTCTGGCGGGACTACGAGCGCCGCTTCGGCGACGCCTGGACGTGGCGCCGCGACACCACCGGCCGGAACTTCACGGCCAGCGTGCTGAAGTAGCCGGCGGCTGCTCGCGAGGCGCCGGGAAGATGCGGAGTGTGCGGGCTGTGTCCCCAAGGCTGGCGGCGGGGCCTCGCTTGGCGTCGGAGCCGCCAACCGCACGCGGCGCCGCGGCAAGCCAGCTGCGCATCCAGTCACGGGCGGTCACCCAGCCGATAGCGGCCCGCTGCCGCGTGAGCCCGGTCTGCAGGGCGATCTCTGCGGTGGTGAGCCCGCCCAGCAGTCGCAGCGCAGCAATCTGGGCGTGGCGTGGGCTGGCGTCCTCTAGGCGCCGCAGCACGGCGTCGAGCGCCGCGGGCCGCGTCGCCCGCCCAGCGCCGATCGCCCCCAGGTCCAGCCACGCGTGGCTGCGTGCCGGGCCGTGGCGGCGCAGCAGCCCGCGCAGTGCCAGCGCGAGGTCCGCAAAGAAATCGCTGCGGCACGGCAGGTCCTGCGCGCCCGCGGCGCCCAGCATCCGACGGGCCACCTCGTTGACCAGCGTGGTCGGGTCAATCGGGGCGGGACGGCCGCCCACACCGGCCGCCCGCGCGTCGGCCTCCTTCCACAGCCGTGTCAACTCGCGGCGACCCAGTTGGCGGCGGCCGACTTCCAGGCAGCCCACTTCGTGGCGGCTCTGGGCGACGCGGTCGGACTCGGAGCACTGCCACCGAGGGTCCACCGCGGTAGGCCTCTCTGTGGTGTTTTCGCTCTGCGGCGGGGCCGGATAATGCTTGGGCGTGGGCAACAAAGGCGTTCTCCGATCTACGCGTGGTCGTCGGCGGTCCACGAGGGTGAAGGCCGTTTTGGCTTGTAGGCTTCTACTAGGCTTCTACGCTCGGCGGCGTCGGCTGTTACGGGTTGGCAAATCGATTGCCAAGCGCCGCCGCCCTGGTCAGGCAAGGCGCCAGCAGCGAACATGGCAGCCGGCGGCCGGCAGTGGCAGCCGCACCACATCGCCACAGGCCGCCCAGCCATGCTCGACCCGCAAAGCGCCGGCGACGCGATCCAGGAACAGGCGAAGCAAGCCATCGCCTCGCAGACGGTCTGGGACCTGCATACCCACCTGTACCCGCCCGCGTTCGGCACGCCGCTGGTCGGCGCCGCGCCGGGCAGAACCGCCGACGCCGGTGGGCTGATGCTGTGGGGCATCGACGAGCTGCTGACCTACCACTACCTGATCGCCGAGTTCTTCCGCGCGGCGCCGCGGGACGGGCCATCCGTCGAGGCGTTTTGGGGCCTCACCAAGCCACAGCAGGCCGACCTCATCTGGCAGCACCTATTCCGGCAGCGGGCGCCCCTCTCCGAGGCCTGCCGGGGTGTCGCGGCGACGCTCACGCGGCTCGGCCTCGACCCGCACGAGCCGACGCCCGCCGGCTACCGCAAGTGGTTCGCCGCGCAAACGCCCGACACGCATACCGACCGCGTCATGGAGCTGGCGGGTGTCGGCCGGGTAACGATGACCAACGACGTCTTCGATGAAAACGAACGCACCCGTTGGCTGAAAGACCCAAGTATCGGCGCCGACAGCCGCTTCCGCGGCGTGGTGCGGCTTGACCCGATGCTGCTCGATTGGCCGGCGGTGGCCGACCGGCTGAATGCGTGGGGCTACCGTGTCGACGCCGGCTTTGGCGCCGCTGGCGGCGGTGGGCAGCGGACGATCGACGAGGGCCGCCGGTTTCTGCGCGAGTGGATCGCCCGCGTGCAGGCCGTGTACTGCGCGGCCAGCCTGCCGCCAACGTTCCGCTACCCGTGCTCGGGGTCCGACGCCCGGGCCGCGGTAGGCCAGCGCGTGCTACGCGAAATCGTGCTGCCCGAGTGCGAGGCCCACGGGCTGCCGCTGGCGTTGATGGTGGGCGTCGCACGCGGCGTGAACCCGGCGATCCGCCTCGCCGGCGACAACGTCGGCCCCGCCTGCGTTGAGTCGGTCGCGGCGCTCTGCCGAGATTTTCCACGGAGCCGGTTCTTGGTGACGATGCTCGCCCGCGAGAACCAGCACGCCCTGGCGGTGACGGCACGCAAGTTCGCCAACCTGATGCCGTTTGGCTGCTGGTGGTTCCTCAACACGCCGTCGCTGATCGAAGAAACCACCCGCATGCGGATGGAGCTGCTCGGCACAAGCTTCATCCCGCAGCACTCCGACGCCCGCGTGCTGGAGCAGCTGATCTACAAGTGGGACCACAGCCGCCAGGCCATCGGCCGCGTGCTGGCCGACAAGCACGCCGACCTGGCGGCCGCCGGCTACAGGGTCTCGCGCGAGCACGCCGAGCAAGACGCCCACGCGTTGCTGTGGGGCAACACCGCCGACTGGCTTGGTGATTGACCCGCTCACGGCACGAGGGACGGGGGTGTCGGGGCCGCGAGTTTGACGAAGCGGCAACGTGGGCGGTACAACCCGGCGCGGAAGCCAAAGAAGCCCGCCGACAGCAACAAACCACACGCCGCCATGGATGAAGCCCCACGCTGCTGCCTGCACACAGATTTGCCCGATGATCTCGCGCTGGCGATCGGCGAGCTCAAGGCGAAGACGTGGCCGCGGCCCGGCGTCGACGGCGCCAAGCGTGCCGAGAGGTTCCGCGAGGTGATTGCCCGCGACCCCGGCCGAGCGGAGCTGGCGTCGCGGTCGTTCGTTCTGATGGACGGCCCGCGCGTCATCGCCCATGCCGCCCTCGAACCGCGACGCCTGACCACCGACGCCGGCCCGCTGTGGGTGATGGGCCTGGGCGGCGTCTGCAGCGCCCCGGGCCTGCGGGGCCAAGGCCTGGGCAAGCGCGTGGTGCAGGCGGCGCTGGCGGTGATCGACCAGGGGCTGGCGCCGTTCTCGCTGTTCCAGACCAGCCACGCCGTGCAGCCGTTTTACGAGAAGCTCGGCGCCTGCCTGGTCGACAACCCGCTGATCGACAGCACGGCCGAGGACCCGGCCGCCAACCCGTTCTGGGACGACGTCGCCATGCGGTACCCGGCCGGGCCCGGCTGGCCGGCGGGGCAGATTGATCTGAACGGGCCCGGCTACTAGGAGCGTGCGAACAAAACCTCGGTCTTTTTGCGGCGACGTCTGCGCAATCGGCCGCGTGGCGCCGATCGCCTGCCCCGACTCTCGGCTTTGTGCGTTGGTTGTAAGCCGCGGCAGTTATCGGCGTGCTTTGCGGAGCGGCGTCCTCGAACGTCTGGCACTTCGTTGTTTGCTCGGTTGACGTATGGCCGGGCGACAAGAAGCATGGGGGCATGCATGCCACCGCCCTCAGCCGCCGCCCCCGCTTGACCGCACCCGCTTTCTGCTTGGCCCTGCTTGCCGCGTTGCCTGCGGCGGGGCAGGGGACGAAGGCAGACTACGAGCGGGCCCACGCGCTCGCCGAGCGATTCTCTGGCAAGCTCGCCCGCTCGCGTGTCGAGCCCGTGTGGGTCAGCGAAACACGGTTTTGGCCCGACAGCGCCGCCCAGCACGCAGAGCACGGCGGCCTCAACGAGAAACTGATTGCGG
>JBCCQL010000122.1:0-8566 GCA_039024355.1 Planctomycetota bacterium | reverse complement strand
CTCGGCGCACAAGCGGGCCGGGGTCCGCGAAGCGATCGAGGCGGCCGGAGCGAGGCTGGAGTACCTGCCTCCCTACAGCCCCGACCTCAACCCGATCGAACTCTTCTTCGCAAAGCTCAAGGCCCTGCTGAGGAAGGCCGCTGCAAGAACCGCCAAAGAGCTCGAGCAAGCCATCGGCCGGCTGCTCGACAAGTTCTCACTCAACGAGTGCCTCGCCTACTTCCGCCACCAAGAACGGTGACTGAGAAAATGCTCTAGTCGCCCATACGCTGTGCCTCTGGAGCTGGTCGACCCATCGACAGTTCAAGCGAGCCGTGGGGTGAAAGTGCTAGTAGTGGCCGTCCGCCCGCGCGTGTTCTAGACCCTTCGCCATTGAGGCCCTCAGCTGTTTTGCCCACGCCCTGGATACGCTCACGCCGCTTCACGCGGCGGTGACGCACTACGTTGAACACGTGCACCGCGACGGCCGCCCGGCCACGATATCGATGCCATCGCAAACACGCTGCGAGTGAGGCCCGAAAAGGCTGCCGGCGCGATACGCGATCTCGAAGTCTTCGGGATACTTGCCCAGCACCGAGGATACGCGGAAGCGGTCTGCTACACGTTCCCGCGCTTGCCAACACGCGTCCTCAACCTCAGCTGATCTGCATCCACGGAGATTCTGACGACGCCGCGTACGAGCGCAGCGGCACTTACGGCGATGGCATGCCGGTTGCCGAATTTTGTCTAGTAGGGGCAGAGCCGAGAGGCGCTATGCTGCCCACCCGTGAAGTGTTGGACGCACGTGGCTTTGTCGTGGCGTCAGACGGACAGCGTCAGGTTCGAGAATGCCGATCGCCGAACTGATTCCGACACTCTACCTGCCGCGTGTACCGCTTACTGGCTTACCATAGGTGCCGTGGAGCAGGCGCCGCTTGAACGTGTTCGGCTTGAGCGGGCTGAACTCGTCGGGGTGAAAGTCTCCGGATACGTCGCACAGCTTGCGTGCGGCGCGGGCAATGCTGGTGAAGTAAGATCCCGGCTTGCCACGGTTGCGGTACCGCTGCTCGGCGTACTCAAGGTACTTTCAGGAAAGTTCCTCGATCGTCCGGAAGCCCTTCAGCGATCCTTCGCTGAGGTCGCTCAGAGTAGTCCGAGCCAGCAGCCGCCTACACCGCTTCCCGGTCTCGGGGTCGCCTTACTCGCTCAATATTGGCGCCGACCGCCGATCAAGAAGTAAGCCTAGCCGGTATGCTTGTGATGAGAAAGCCGCTGGGTCTCAGAGCAGCGGGCCGGCCTGGCGACACTCAAACTGATGACCTCACGCGTAACCGTTTAACCCGCCTCTCACGAATGAGAAGAATGCTTCGCGCTTCTGTTGTGCGTGGGGACCTAAATCGTTTCGCAGGTAAGGATCATCGCAGTGGGCACGACAGAACTCGAATCTGTGACCTCTTGCATGTCAAGCAAGCGCTCTAACCAACTGAGCTACGCGCCCGGTGCAGCGACGAAAGCGTCGCAGTCGGGATTGTAGCAGGTCGGGGCGGCTGATCCAGACCCGCTAGCGGGGCGCACTGCACGCCGGCCCGTGCCGGTCTGGCGTGTTACGGGGCGTCCCGCTCTGGCGCATCTGCCTGGCTCGCCGGCGCCTCGGGTTTCTGCAGCTCATCGCGTGTGTCCGTAGACTCGCGCTTCCGCAGGTAGAGCTTGATGGGCACCTCAGAAAACTTCAGCGCGTCGCGGAACTGGCCCAGCAGGTACCGGCGGTAGGGTTTGCTGATGGCCGACGGCTGGTTGCAGAACAGCACCACGGTCGGCGGCTGCACGCCCACCTGCGTTGCGTAGTAAATCCGCGGCCGGCGGTTCTGGTAGGTCGGCGGCGGGCTCCGGCGGACCGCCTCACGCAGCAGGCGGTTCAGCGGCCCGGTGCCCACGCGCTCGCGGGACTGCTTGAAGAGCATCTGTGCGTGGTTGAGTAGCGCCTTGACGTTCTTGCCGGTTTGGCCCGTGATGAACGCGATCGGCGCGTAGCGGAGTGCGGGGAACTGGTCGTGCAGGTAGTGCACCCACTTCTCGGTAGGCATTGTGCCCACGAGCTTGTCCCACTTGTTCACAACCAAGATGCACGGGCGGTACTCGTTGGCCACGTACTCGGCCAGGTTCTTGTCGACCTTGCTGATACGCTCGCTGCAGTCCAGCAGCAGCAGCACCACGTCGGCGCGGCGGACGCTCCGCTGCGCGCGGTGCAGGCCGTAGAAGTCGATGTCTGCCTTGCGGCCCTGCGGCCGGCGGATGCCGGGCGTGTCGATCGCCGTGAACGCCTTGCCGTCGAGCTCGAACCGCACGTCGACGCTGTCCCGCGTGGTGCCGGGCACCTCGCTGACGATGACGCGGTCCGCCTTGACCAGCGTGTTGACGAACGTGCTCTTGCCCACGTTGCGCCGGCCGACGATCGCCAGCTTCATCTCGGGCTCGGCGGCGGGGTCGCCCCCGCCCTCGATGTCGCCGGCCGGGGGCAGCGCGTCGGCAATGCGGTTCAGCAGCACCGCGCGGTTTCGATTCTGCAGCGTGCTGACCTTGAGCGGCCGGCCGAAGCCCAGCCGGAAGAACTCCTCGGCCTGGGCGTCGAAGGTTTCGTCGTCGGTCTTGTTCGCCAGGCAGAGGATGGGCGTCTTGAGGTAGCGGAGCCGCTTGGCGACGTCCTGGTCCAGCGGCGTAATGCCTTGGCGGGTGTCGCCCACCAGCAGGATGACGTCCGCCGAGTCAATGGCCTGGGTGATCTGATCCTCGATGTGCTCGGTGAGCTTGTCGGCGTCGATGTGGCCCATGCCGCCGGTGTCGATCAGCTCGAAGTAGCGGTCGTTGTGCCGCATCAGGTGCACCAGGCGGTCGCGGGTGACGCCCGGCTTGTCGTCGACCACGGCGATGCGTGTGCCGGCCAGCCAGTTCAGCAGGCTGCTCTTGCCTACGTTGGGCCGGCCGACGATGGCGACTTTCGGGACGCCCATGGTGGTGCACGCGGGGGAGGGTGGCGTTAGGATCTGGCGTTATCTTAGCAGCGGCGGGGCCGGCGAAGCAGTCCGGGCGGCCGGTACCGTTGCCCGCCCAGAGGCGATGGGCGTGGCGAGATACGAAACGTGCGTGGCGAATAAGTAATGCCCGAGCCCGACGCTGAGCCCGATACCGACGCCGTCATCCGCCGGGCTGTGCTGCAGCAGCTTACGGCTCTGCACGCCGCGGGCGTCGGGCAGCTGCCCACGGCTGCCAAGCTGCCGGCCGCTGGTCGATCCTCTGTACGCGTCGCCGTGCCCGCCGCCGGCCTGCCTGCCGCCGCGCCGCCCGCCGCGAGCGAACCGGCGTTGCCGGCTAGGCAGGAGCCCACCGGCGGGCTGTTTCCTGCCGAGGCGGTGGACTCTGCGCCCGCGGGCGGCGGCAGCGGGGGCAGTTCCGCCGCCACACTCGAGGTGCTGCGGCAGCAAGTTGCGGGGTGCACCCTATGCGGCGAGCTGGCCGCCACGCGGCAGAACACGGTCTTCGGCGTCGGCGCGCCGGACGCGCGGCTGTGCTTCCTGGGCGAGGCGCCCGGCGCGGACGAAGACCGGCTAGGCGAGCCGTTCGTAGGCCGCGCCGGGCAGCTGCTCGACAAGATCATCGTCGCCTGCCGGCTGCGGCGGGAGGAGGTCTACATCGTGAACATCCTCAAGTGCCGCCCGCCCGGCAACCGGAACCCCACGCCCGAGGAGTCCGGCAATTGCAAGCGGTACCTGACCAGGCAGCTGGACCTGATCCGGCCCGAGTTCTTGTGCTGCCTGGGCGCCGTTGCCGCGCAGAACCTGCTGGACACCAAGGCGCCTATCGGCCGGCTGCGGGGCAAGACGCACGACTACCGCGGCATCAAAGTGGTGTGCACCTACCACCCGGCGTACCTGCTGCGGAACCCGGCGGCCAAGAAGGACACGTGGGCAGACATGAAGATGCTGATGCGGCTTATGGGGGTTGAGCTCTAGAGCAAACGAACAGGACCGAAAGTCGGGGCAGGCGATCGGCGTTGCACGGCCGACTGCGCAGACATCGCCGCGGAGGACCGAGGTTTTGTTCGGACGCTCTACGCGTGTGCTGCGGCCGGGGGAGATTGACGGTCGTGCCGGTCACGCCCCCGCTAGCTGCGGAAGTCTTCGCCAGTTCGGCCGCCAAATGCTTTTGCCGGCTCCCGGGCGTTGGTAGAGTCGAACCGTTGCACGCGGCCTGCGCCACGCGGAGCCCGGGCCGCCTCCGCACCGCCTGACGCCACACCCTCGGCCGCCGATGTTCGCCCCCGAACCGACAAAGCCTGAACAGGTCGACCTGCTGCTCCGCAACGCCGAGCTGCGCGACGAACTCGAGCCGTTGTACGACGAGTCGATCGGCTGCGTGGCGGCGGGCCGGATGTCGACCGACAGCGAGAACGCGTTCCTCGAGTCGATGCTCGCCTGGGAGCGGGCGCCGATGCTGCCCATCGGCGAGTGGTTCGAGCCCCGTCTTGAGGTCCCGCCGCCCAGCCAGCTCGGCGAGGCAGAGCTGCCCGCCGTGCTTGCGCATGTGATCCACCGGCTGTTCGAGAAGAGCGTCGTGCTGGACTTCACGGGCCACCTGTCGGACCGGCAGCTGTACACCATCATCTACCGCGACATCCTGCCCTCGCACGAGAAGAAGATCGACCGCCGCGGCGGCTTCTTGCACTGGGACTGCGCCGCCACGGGCGACGACCCCGAGACTTGGCTTCGCTACTACGCTAGCGAAGACGAGCGGCGGCTCTGGGCGGAGGAGACCGGCGGGCTGCTGCCGCCGCGCGAGGCCCCGCCGTTCGACCGGCAGCTGCCGCAGGCGCCGATGTAGCCGCCGGCGCCGGACCGAGCGTTGCTTGGTGCCGCGGCTCTACGTGATGGCGGCTATCAACTCAGAGCAGGTCGGGCCAAAGCGCGTCGCTCAGTAGCAGGCCCTCGCGCGTCAGGCGGAGGCGGCCGCTGACGGTCTCTAGCAGGCCTTGCCGCGTAAACCGCTCGATGGCGTCGCCGACCAGTGACGCCATGGTGTAGCCGGTCCGGGACCGGAACTCCGCTGCACAGACGCCGTCGATCTGACGCAGCCCAAACACCAGGGCCTCCCGCGCACGCTGCTCGGCGGTCAACTCCTCGCGCTCGGCCACCGCAGAGCCGCCTGCCAGCACTCTGCGCAGGTAGGCCAGCGTGCTGCGGTGGTTGGTCTCGCGGACGCCGTCTACGTAGCGCGTCGCCCCAGGCCCGAGGGCGTAGCAGCCATCGCCACGCCAGTAAGCCAGGTTGTGGCGGCTCCGCCGGCCGGGCTTGGCGAAGCTGGAGACCTCGTAGTGCTGGTAGCCGGCCGCGGTGAGTGTGTCTATCGCGAGGAGGTACATCTCGCGTTGCAGGCCGTCATCGACCTCAACCAGCGAGCCACGCAGCCGGCGGCCCCAGAAGCTAGTGCCCTGCTCGATGGTGAGCCCGTAGGTCGAGATGTGGCCCGGACGCAAGGCGATGGCGTGGTCGAGGTCCCGCCGCCACGCTTCCAGGCCCTCGCTCGGCGCGGCGAAGATGAGGTCGAGGCAAACCTCCAGACCGGCCGATTGGGCCCAGGCGATGGACTGGCGGATGTGGCCGGCCGTGTGGTCGCGCTCTAGCAGGCGGAGCTTGTCGTCGTCGAACGACTGCCCGCCCAGGCTCAGCCGCGTGACGCCGTGCCCCGCGAGCCGATCGATCCAACCGGCGGTGACGTCGGCCGGGTTGGCCTCGACGGTCCACTCGCCGCCGGCCGCCAGGGGCCGCCACGCTTGGGCGGTGCGGCACAGCCGATCGAACGCCTCGCCGGGCAGCTGCGAAGGAGTGCCGCCGCCGAAGTAGAGCGTATCGACTTCGGCGGGCGGGGCTTGTACGCTGGCCTCTAGCTCGACCGCCCGCAGGTAGTCTTCCACCAGGTCGAGCCGTCCGGCCACCAGCGTGAAGTCGCAGTAGCCGCACCGCCGCGCACAGAACGGCACGTGCACATAGGCCGACCGCGCCAGCCAGGCTACCGCCGCCGCGCTACTTCTTCTTGGCCCCTGAGGCGATGCCTTTGGCGATGATGCTGGAGGCGTCAACGGCGCTCATCTTGCTGAGGACAACAAACGCTTCGGAGATGACTCGGCGGGTTTCTGCGGCGTTGATCTTAGTTTTTGCTGTGTCGGCACGCTTGGCAACCGCGTTGTGAAAGTCGTTGAGCGTCATCCTTACACCTGACCTGCCGAGTTTTGTGGAGGCCGCGAGGCCCAACGCCTCGCGACGCGCGGCCGCATTGTAAGACAACGGCGGTAGCCAGCAAGCAGCGGCCTCACGGCTGTCGCACCGCAACCACACGCAGGTCGCAAACGTTGGTGTGCGTGGGGCCGGTGCGGAGGAGCCCGCCGCACGCGTCCAGCAGCGGGTAGGCGTCGTTGCGGCGTAGGGCGTCGGCCAGGTCGTCGCCACGCTGCTGGGCGGCGCGGGCCACCCGCTCATCGACCACGCCGCCGGCCGCGTCAGTCGGGCCGTCCTCGCCGTCGGTGCCGCCGGACAGGAGCGCAACGCCGCGGCAGTCGCCCAGCTCGGCCAGGGCGGCCAGCACCAGTTGCTGGTTCCGACCGCCGCGGCCTCGCTCGCCGGCCGGCGCAAGCTTGACGGTCGGCTCGCCGCCGGTGATCAAGCAGTCCGGGCCGGGCTGGTCTCGCATCTGAACGGCCATCTCTGCCAGCCGCCGGCCGACCTCTTCGGCCTGGCCCTCATCGTGAGCGGCGCAGTGCATGGCGTGGTTGTAGCCCAGGCGTTCCGCTTCGATCCCGGCAGCATCCACGGCAACGGCGTTGTTGGCCAGGATCACGTTGTGCACTGCTGGGTACGGAGCGTGCGTGTCGCGACCCGCGGCTTGTGGCAGCTGCCTAAGCCGCTCGATCACGGCGGCGGCGGCCGGCTCGTCGGCGAGCCCAAGTTCGTCGAAGACCCGCAGCGCGTCGGCCGGGCCGGTTGGGCAGGGCACGGTGGGGCCCGAGGCGATGGCTTCCAGCGGGTCGCCGATCACGTCGGAAATGATGAGCGTGACCATCACGCCCGCCCCGCACGCACGGGCGAGGCCGCCGCCCTTGATCCGGCTGATCGACGCGCGGACCGTGTTCAGCTGGTTGATCGTGGCGCCGCCGGCGGAAAGCAGCCGGGTCACGGCGGTCTTCTCGGCTAGCGACACGCCCGCGATCGGCGCCGGCAGCAACGCCGAGCCGCCGCCCGACAGCAGGCAGATGCAGAGGTCGTCGGGCGTGAGCTTCGCGACCAGCCGCAGCATCTGGTCGGCGGCGGCGGCGCCTTCGGGCCGCGGCTCGTTGACGCCCGCCGGCCGGCCGGCCACCAGCCTAATCGCCTGGGTTGGGCCGACGCATGGGGCGGGGACGCTTACCAGGCCGTGCACGTGCTTGGCGGCCAGCAGCTGCGGGCCGAGGGCCTGCTCGAGCCCGCGCACCATGCCGGCGCCCGCCTTGCCGCCGCCCACCACGGCGATGCGGCGGAAACGCTCCAGCGGCACTTCCAGGTCAGCTATGCGGAGCGTCCCGCCGGCGAGATCGACCTGATCCGCGAAGAGTCGTTCGGGCCGGACGGCCTCGACGCCGGCCCGCCAGATCTGCTCCACGTCGGCACGCAGCTTGGCGGGGCTGCTCATGGGGGCTCCGGTTGATCGTGCGGGCCGGGGCCTGGAAGCTTCGCCCGCGGCCGCTGAGAGCCAACGCACAAAACCGGCAGCCGGGGCAGGCGATCGGCGTTTCACGGCCGATTTCGCGGACATCACCGCGAAGGACCGAGGTTTTGTGAGGACGCTCTTAGCAGCAGCCGTTGGCCTCTTCGATCTGCTTGATCTTGTCGAGGCGGCGGGCGTGGCGGCCGCCCTCGAAGCCGGTCTCGACCCACAGCTTGACCATGCTCTCGGCGACGCGCGTGCTGAGCAGGTCCGCCGACATGCACAAGACGTTCAGGTCGTTGTGCCGGCGGCTGATCTCGGCGGTGACCTCGTCGTTGCACGGCGCGGCGCGGACGCCCGGGTACTTGTTGGCGGCGATCGACATGCCGATGCCCGTGCCGCAGATCAGCACCCCGCGGTCCAGCTCCCCGGCGCTGACTTTCTTGGCGACCACCGAAGCGTAGTCCGGGTAGTCGACGCTCTCGGCGCCCGAAGCGCCGACGTCCTCCACCTGGTGCCCGGCGGCGTTGAGCACGGCGATGATCTTTTCCTTCAGCGGGTAGCCCCGGTGATCACTGCCGACGGCGATTCGCATGTTGCTGTCCTCCGCGCTACGTGGGGCGTCGCCAACCGGAAGGCTGAGCGTCGGCTCTAACAAACGGTTACACCAGCTCTGCGGCGATCTGCTCGGCGTGGGATCGTACACCGGTGGCGATCTGCTCCGAGCACCGCCGGTAAACCTCTAGCGGCCCGCCAATCGGGTCGGCGACGTCGCCCCCGCCGGCCATCAGCAGCTTGGTGCGGCCCGCTGCGTCGGGCCAGTGGTCGACGATCGCTTGGCGGTGGCCGGCGGTCATCG
>JBCCQL010000121.1:0-8606 GCA_039024355.1 Planctomycetota bacterium | reverse complement strand
CCGTCGCCTCACAGCGCTGGGCCGGTGCCGAGCAGCAAGAGTTCATCGCCGATCGTAGCCGCGGCGACGGCTGGGCGACTGACCAACCGCGTGTTGATCGCCAAGCGGAAGAAGTGGTCGAAGCGGCTGCGGGGCGACCAGCCGGGCAGTGATTCCTCGCGGAACCGCGAGAAGCGTTTCGCGAATCCGGCAGTCCGCTCGCCGGTATCCGGGTCACGGGTCGGCACGACGCACCGCTGACAGACGCCGGTCGCCTGCCAGACGACGGGGCCCAGCGAGAACCGCCCATCGGCGACCAATCGGTCTTCCCAAAATGGCTCCGCGGGGTCGATCTCGAGGTTCGCCCGGAACCGCCGGCGGGCGCCCGCTTCGCTCAGACCGCCAAACCACCCGGCGACTTCGCGGAGCGTCGCGGTGCTGATGAGCGTCGGTCCGGCGGCGTCGGTGTCGTCCGGGAAACCTTGCCGCTCGTCCCGCGCGAGCCGGCACGGCTGTCCCAACGCGTCACTCAGCCACTCGGCGACCGTTGAAGTTTCCGCCTCGATATCCAGCCGCCCCGAGTGGTTGCCGGCGAGCGAGAGCTCGACCGACCGGCCCGCGTCCTCCCACCGTGCACGGATGGCGTGCAGCCCGGCGCAACGCTTGCCGTTGACGATCCGGCCGTCGGCGCCAGTGATCGCGAAACGCCGGTCGCCGGCCAGGCAGCCGGAATCGCTCACCGCCGCTTGAGAAACGTCGCAGCCGTCGAGCGATTTGATGGGGAAGATCGTGATCCGCGAGAGCTGTGGCACTGCGGCCCTCCCGCGTTATTCGAACCAGGCGAGGAGCTCGTCCGCGTCTTGCAGCGTTTCGACCAGCAGGTCGGGCTCGTGGCGGGCCAGCTCCTCGGCGGGAGTGTGGCCCGTCGGTACGGCGACCACTTTGGCGCCGATCGACCGCCCGCAGCGGATGTCGTTCAACGTGTCGCCAATCACCACCAAAAGATCGCCCTCGGCGGGCGTGGCGCCGCCGCTGCCCCGCACGGCGTGCCGAGCCTGCTGGGCGGCCGTAGCGGCGATGTCGTTGCGGTCGGAGTGATGGTCGCCGAAGCCGCCAACCACCGCGGCGCCGCTGGGCGGCGTGTGAGGCAGCGTATCGGCCGCGTCCGTGAACCGGGCCCAGAGGCCGTAGTGGCACAGCTTCTTCTCGGCCGCCCGCACAACGTTGCCCGTCAGCAGGCCGAGCAGCACGTCGCCCCGCTGCTCCAGCCCGCGGATGGCGTCCTCGACGCCCGGCAGGACTTCGCCCGGGCACTTCTGGAGAGCGTCGTCCAGCCGAGGCAGGTAGCCCGCCTGGAAGCGGCGCCATGTCTCGTCTGTCACGGGAACGCCGTGGAAGCGGAACAGGTCGGTAGCGATCGCGCGGTCGCTACGCCCGGCGAACGAGATATCGTCGGTGATCCGGTCGATGCCGAATTCGTCGGCAAACGTTTCGGCGAAGGCCACCTGCCCGGCGCCGCCGGTGACGATCAGAGTGCCATCGATGTCGAAGAAACAGGCTTTCATCGACGAGAGTCTATGCCGCTGCCTTGGGCCGCAACAGGGCCGCCCGCGTGCCGTTCGGCGGACCCGCCTACCGCAAAGGCCCCTCGCCACGCCCTGCCCTAGCCCGGTTGAGCATGTCCAGCGCCGCCGGCTCGCCACGCAAAAACTTCACCAGCTGCGAAGCGCTGACGCCGAGCGAATCCGCCGCACGCCGGTGGTCCCACCCCATCCCATCAAGCCAGTCCAACGCCTCGGCGAGCAACGCAGGATAGTCGGCATGGTCGCCGCTCACGGCGAGGCGTTGGCCGCGCGTGCGGCTCTGCCACAGCTCGCTGAGCGTTGGGCCGGCGGTCGGTTTGTTCGGCTCATGGGTTCGCACCTGCAGGGCGAGCCGCACCCGCAGCCGCTGGATGGCCACCGCCAGGTTCGCGGCCTGGCTGCGGCGTTCGTTGGCTTCGGCCGAGACGCCCGTGGGCGTGTGTGTGATGACGATGGCCGTTTCAACTTTGTTGCGGTGCTGCCCGCCGGGGCCCGATCGACGCAGCCGCCGCGTCTGGCATTCGTTGCGGAGCCCGTCTTCATCGAGGCAGGCGGGGTGAGGTGGCGGCACACGCAGCACGGCGGGCATCGAGGGTTGTGTTGTTTTTGCGGGGCGGCGTGCACCTAGTAACGCAGGCCGGCATCACCTACTACGCGGCACCCGCCGAGTGCTTGAGCAGCAGGGCACCGCCGCAAAGCGTCGGGGCGGCTCCCGCAGAGGTTGGATCGGTTTGCTAGCCGGCTTTATACTCGCCGCACCTGTGCTGACGCGACCAACCCTTAGGACGGCGAGACGCATGACGAGCGGAGCAAACGCGGACGGCTTTAGCGTCGACGGGCAGGTGGTGGATGTCCACGCCCGGCGGGTGTTTCCGGGCCGCGTGACGGTTGCCGACGGGCGGGTCTCGGCGATCGAGCCGATAGATTCGGCGCCGCCGACGTTCCTAATGCCCGGCTTTGTCGACGCGCACGTGCACGTCGAGAGCTCGATGCTAGCGCCTACCGAGTTCGCCCGCGCGGCGGTCGCGCACGGCACGGTCGCCACGGTGTCCGACCCGCACGAGATCGGCAACGTGCTGGGCGTTGAGGGCGTCCGCTTCATGCTAGAAAACGCCGAGCAGACGCCCTTCAAGTTCTACTTCGGCGCCCCGTCGTGCGTGCCGGCGACGCCTTTCGAGACCGCCGGCGCAGAGATTACCGTCGAGCAGGTCGAAGCGTTGCTCGACGACCCACGCATTGTCTACCTCAGCGAGATGATGAACTACCCGGGCGTGCTGGGCGGCGACCCCGGGTGCATGGCAAAGATCCGCGCAGCGATCGAGCGTGGCAAACGCGTCGACGGCCACGCGCCCGGCCTGCGGGGCGCCGAGGCGGCGGCCTACATCGCCGCGGGCATCACGACCGACCACGAATGCTTCACCAAGGACGAGGCGCTCGACAAGCTGGCGGCCGGCTGCAAGATCGCTATCCGCGAGGGCTCCGCCGCCCGCAACTTCGACGCGCTCTGCTCGCTCATCGGCGAGCACCCGTCGATGACCATGCTATGCAGCGACGACAAGCACCCCGACGAGCTGCTAGAGGGACACATCAACACGCTCGTGCGGCGCGCGGTGGCCGCCGGCATCGATGTGTTCGACGCCCTGCAAGCCGCGTGCGTTAACCCGGTAGAGCACTACGGCTTGGGTGTTGGGCAGCTACGCGTGGGCGACCCGGCCGACATGGTCGAGGTCGATTCGCTCAAGAACTTCGCGTGCCTGCGTGCGTGGATCGACGGCCAGCTTGTCGCCGAGCGCGGCAAAACGACGCTGCCGGCCGTGCCGGTGACGGCGGTCAACAAGTTCGTCGCCCGCGAGGTATCACCCGACGAACTGGCGATTGAGGCGACCGGCGGCCGCGTGCGCGTGATCACCGCCGAGGACGGGCAGCTGGTGACCGGCTGCGAGTTGCTCGAGCCACGCGTCGAGAACGGCGCCGTGTGCTCCGACCCAGCCGCGGACGTGCTGAAGCTGGCCGTCGTAAACCGCTACGCCGACGCGCCTATCGCCGTGTGCCTGGTCAAAAACTTCGGCCTGCAGCGGGGGGCGATCGCGTCGAGCGTCGCGCACGATTCGCACAACGTGATCGCAGTGGGCGTGGACGACGCCGACCTGGCTACCGCCATCAACCGCGTGATGCAGGCCGGCGGCGGCCTCAGCGCCGCGTGCGGCGCCCAAGGGGTTGCCGAGGCCCAGGCCCTGCCGATTGCTGGGCTGATGGCCACCGACGACTGCGCAACAGTCGGCGCCGCGTACGGGCGGCTCGACCGTTTGGCCAAGGCGTGGGGATCGCCGCTGCGGGCGCCGTATATGACGCTCTCTTTTATGGCGCTACTGGTGATCCCGTCGCTCAAGCTGAGCGATAAGGGGTTATTCGACGGCGACAAGTTTGAGTTCACGCCGCTGTTTGTTTAACGCGCTACCCTGGTACGGCCTCACAACCTGCGTCCGGTGGCCTCCGAGTGACGGGCGAAACCGGCTGAATGCGGTACCAACCAAGCAGCCTGCTGAAGGCGTCTTTTGGCGATGAGCGACCCACAGCGTGTTGGCGATTACGAACTGCTGGACGAACTCGGCGCCGGCGCGGCCGGCGAGGTCTTCCGGGCTCGGCACACAGGCTCAGGCGATGAGGCGGCCGTCAAGCTGCTGCACGCCCAAACCGAAGACGACATCGAGCTGCAGAAACGCTTCGTCCGCGAAGTAAGCGTGCTGGAGCGGCTCGACCACCCGCGCATCGTCCGCCACCGCGAGTGCGGCATCCACGACGGCAAGCTCTACCTGGCCATGGAGCTGGTCCCCAGCGGCACGCTGCGTGACAAGCTGCGCAAGACCCGTGTGCTGCCGTGGCAAGAAGCCTGCGAGGCGGCCGCGCAGATCTGCGACGCGCTCCACCACGCCCACCAGCAGGGCGTGATCCACCGCGACTTAAAGCCCGCCAACGTTTTTGTCACCGCTGCGGGCGAGATGAAAGTGGGCGACTTCGGCCTTGCACGCGACCTGCAGCAGGGCCGGCTGACCGTCGAGGGCCAGACCGTGGGCACGTGCAAGTACATGGCGCCGGAGCAGGTCCGCGGCGAGGCAGCGTTGACGGGCGCGGTAGACCTGTACGCCGTAGGCTGCCTGCTGTGCGAGATGCTCACCGGCCGGCCGCCCTACGACGGGGCGACGCTGGTCGAGGTGTTCGAGAAGCACCTGTACGCCCCGCCGCCCAGCATCGCCGCTTCTGTTCTCGACGCGCCGCCCACGCTCGATCGCGTGATCACAGTGTTGCTCGCGAAGCAGCCCGCGGACCGCCCCGCCGATGCCGCAGCCGCCCGCGAAATGCTGCAAGCGGTGCTGCGCGGCGAGCCGCTTCCGGGCGAACCGCCCCCGGCGGACGATGACGGTCACGCCGCTGCAGCGACACGCCCGCGTGGCTGCGGCCCGGCCCTCATCGCCTTCCTGGTGTTCGACGCGGTGCTCGTGGCGGCCACGCTCGCGGCCACTTTGGCCCGCTGAAGAAGCCGGCCGCACGCCGGCTCACCGGCGCCGCATGTGGTCGCGCACCTTGACGCGGAGTTCTTCGCTCGACCAGCCGAGCCGCTCCGCCTGCCGCAAGAATCGCCGCTGCTCATCGCCGGGCAGCCGCGCAACGGCCGCGTGCGCAGACCACGACTGCGACGCCAGCCGGTTGCCGATTGGCACGCGGCGGGCGACCGACGCGTAGCGGTTGAGCATGTCGCCGGAGATCGCCCCCTCGCACATCTGAGAGAACGTCTCGCCGAAGCCGTCTTCCCCAGCGTTCAGCAGGTCGCCAATCCACCACGGCCCCGCCCGTTGGCACCACAGGGCGAACTGCAGCGGCCCCTTCCACGCATCGAGCGTGGGCTTGCCCGAGATCCGCACGCCGGTGGACGTGAAGTGGAACGGCCCGACCGAGATCTTTGGCGGCTGGTTGGTCTGGGCGGCTGGCATGGCGGTGGATTTTAGGTGTCGACGGCAAGATAATAAACGGCCACGGTATGCCAAGTTTGCCGCCCCGCCGGAACAGCCCCGACGTGAATGACTCGAATCCACGCCACGCGTCCACCCCGCACAGCCCTGCCGAAGCTTGTGCATCGTCGCTGGGCGCCGCGGGCGCACGTTCGTTCCCTGCCGCTCGGATGCGGCGGAACCGCACGCACGATTGGCTCCGCCGACTCACGTGCGAGGCGCGGCTGTCGGTGGACGATCTCATCTGGCCCGTCTTTGTGCATGACGACGCGGGCCGCGAGGCGGTGCCGTCCATGCCGGGCGTCGACAGGCTCTCGATCGACCTGCTGGTCGAGGCCGTTGGCGAGGCGGTGGAACTCGGCGTGCCCGCGGTTGCCGTCTTCCCGGTAACGCCGCCGGAGAAAAAAACGCCCGCCGCCGAGGAGGCGTGGAACCCAGAGAACCTGATCTGCCGCGCTACGCGGGCCATCAAGCAAGCCCACGGCGACGGCATCGGCGTCGTGGCCGACGTGGCCCTGGACCCCTACGCCAGCCACGGGCACGACGGGCTGCTGGTAGACGGCTACGTCCAGAACGACGCGACGCTTGCCGCCCTCCGGCGCCAGGCCCGCAACCAAGCCCAGGCCGGGTGCGACGTGATCGCCCCGTCCGACATGATGGACGGCCGCGTGCGCGAGATCCGCGACGAGCTCGAGTCCGGCGGCTGGCACAACGTGGCGGTGATGTCGTACGCCGCCAAGTACGCGTCGGCGTTCTATGGCCCCTTCCGCGACGCGGTCGGCTCGGCGGCCAACCTGGCCGGCGGCGACAAGAAGACCTACCAGATGTCGCCCGCCAACTCCGACGAGGCGTTGCACGAGGTCGCCCTGGACGTGGCCGAAGGGGCGGACATGGTGATGGTTAAGCCCGGCATGCCTTACCTGGACATCCTCCGCCGGGTGAAGGAGGCCTTCGCCGTGCCGACATACGCGTACCAAGTGAGCGGCGAGTACGCCATGCTGGCCGGCGCCGCGGAGAAGGGCTGGCTCGACCGCCGGGCCGTGATGCTCGAGAGCCTGCTGGCGTTCAAGCGGGCGGGCTGCGACGGCGTGCTGACGTATTTCGCCCTCGAAGCCGCCCGCCTGCTGCGGCAGGGTTGATCGCCCCCGGCCGTCCTAGTTTTCTCGCCTCTTCCTCCGCCCGCCTACTCGCCCGCGGCCAAAGACTATCGCTACTCTGGTCCGGCGCCCGGCGTGGACGTTTTGCCGGGTTGTGCCGGTAAAAGCGGATGCCGACACGCGCGCGGTCTGCGTCCTAGGCTTGCCTTGATCGGCAACTACCCGCACGACCGCTCTACGCGAGACCCAACCGATGCCAAGCACGCCCCTGCTGCTGGATGAATGGACCGAGGAACAGATCGCCCGCCTCGACTCGGCGAATCTTGTCGCCAGCCACCGCCTGGCGAAGCTCGACCTGTTTAGCGACGAGGGGCTGATCGAAACCCTCGCCGCCCACCCGGAGCACGCGCTCGGCGTCAACACCATGGGCGAAGACCCCAACCGCCCCGAAGAGTGGCGCGAGGGGCTGCGGGACGGCCACGACGCCGCGACCATGCTCGAGGCCGTCAAGCAAGGCCGGCTGTGGCTGAACCTCCGCCGCGTGATGGACCACCACGCGGATTACCGGGACCTGATCAACAACCTGTACGACGAGTTGGAGTCCATCAAGCCGGGCCTGAAGACCTTCAACCGAACGGCAAACCTGCTGGTTTCTTCGCCCACGGCGCTCGTCTACTACCACGTCGACTGCCCGGTCAACATGCTGTGGCACATCCGCGGCGCCAAGCGCGTGTGGGTTTACCCGCTCGAGACGGGCGTCGTGTCCGACGAGACACGCGAGGCGGTCTTGTCCGGCGAGTCCGCCGAGGAGATCGCCTACTCGCCGGAGTTGGACGACCTGGCCGAGGTGTACGACCTAGAGCCCGGGCAGCTCATCACCTGGCCGCAGCACACGCCGCACCGGGTGGTGAACACCAGCGGGCTGAACATCTCGCTGTCGACCGAGCACATGACCCGCGAGGCGTGCCGGCTGAACAACGTGTACCTGGCGAACCGGCACTTCCGCAAGCTGTTCGGCGGCGGGTTCCGCTCAACCGAGCTCACGGGCTTTGGGGCCTGGGCCAAGGAGGCCGCCATCCGCCTGGCCCGCCGGGTGCCGAGCTTCGCGCCGGAGGTGCTCAAGGGCTACGACTACCCGGTGACCTTCGCCCTGGACCCCACAGCGCCGGACGGCGTCCGGCTGCTCGACGATCGCAGCCAGCCGGGCGGCGCCGACCAGGCTCTGCCGGCGGACGACGCCGCCGCAGAAGCAGCCGGGGCGCCGCCCGCTAAGCCGGTCGTTCTCGGCGGCACGGGCGAGGCAGTCGTCGATTCGCCGGTTCCGACGATCTAGATCCGCCGCCCGCTAGCAGCCGGCTGCGAAAATTTGCCGGTCGCGTCGACTTTGCCGAAAGTGTGGGCCGCGGCCGTCCGATACCTCTTGCATGCACTGGTCCAGGGGGGCTGGCGCGGAGGCAGACGCAGGGATTCCTGCGCCGCCGCGCCACGCTACGTGCACAGGCGCCTTCAGCACGCGCCTGAGGAACGCCCCCCAGGATCAAACCCATGTCCCCACGACTTTCCCGCTGGCGTCCCCTGATGGCCGCCGCCGCCGTTGGTGCGATTGCCTCCGGCATGTCTCTCGGCCCGGCTTCTGCGGAGGACCTCCGCTGGCGCCGGGGCGCGGTTCGCCCCGCCATCGCGGAATCGCCGGCCGCTGCGTCGGGCGCCGCACAAGCGGCGTACAACGAACCTGCGTCGCCGACCCGCCGAGCCAAACGGCCTACCCGCGTCGCGTCCGCGCGGCCGGCACGCCGGGCCCCATCTGCGAGTGATACCTCGCCAGGCGTGGAACCCACACCGGCGCCGCGTCCCTTTGAGGAGGTGGTGCGCCAGGCGCAGCTCGAAAGCCAGTCGCAAGCCG
Source organism: Planctomycetota bacterium (assembly GCA_039024355.1). GTDB lineage: Bacteria > Planctomycetota > Planctomycetia > Pirellulales > Lacipirellulaceae > JBCCQL01. Next base: position 37 of record JBCCQL010000121.1, on the reverse strand, counting down.
ATCACGCCGCGTCGCAGGCCGGCTTCATCGGCTCTGG
>JBCCQL010000120.1:0-8607 GCA_039024355.1 Planctomycetota bacterium | reverse complement strand
GACGGCGCGGGCACGTCCGTCGGCGGCGCCGGCAGAGGACCCGCGGCGTCGAGCGCGCGCTGGGTCGCCGGGGAGGGTGGCGCGCTGCCCAATCCTGGAGGCGGACGCACCGCGCCGCCGGCCGCGTCGCCCGCCCCGGTGTCCGCCGGCGTGACGCTCACGCTGCTCCGCGACGGGGTCGCCACCGGCATTTCGGCCGTGACCGACGCCGACGGCTTCTACAAGTTCACCGACCTCGCACCGGGCGTGTACACCGTGGTTGAGCAGCAGCCCGACGGCTGGTACGACGGCATCGACACGCCCGGCACCCTGGGCGGCGACGCCACGGCCAACGACGTCATCGCCCAGATCACGCTGACCTACGGCGACAACTCTGAGCGGAACAACTTCGGCGAGCTGCTAGGCGGCAGCATCGCCGGCCGGGTGCACGCCACCACGGACGGCGACTGCGACTTCGACAACCCAGAGGTCCTGCTGAGCGGCGTCACCATCCAGCTGCTCGACGCCCAGGGCGTGGTGCTGCGGACAACCCAGACCGGCGCCGACGGGCGGTACCGCTTTGACGACCTGCAGCAAGGCCAGTACCAGGTCCGCGAGCTGCAGCCGGCCGGCTACTACGACGGCACGGAGCGTGTGGGCACCGCCGGGGGAGCCACCAGCGGCGCCGCGGGCGACGACCTGATCTCCGGCATCCTGCTCGGCGCCGAGCAGGACGCCGTGAACTACGACTTCTGCGAGCACGTGGGGGCGAACCTGTCGGGCTACGTCTACTACGACCAGAGCGACGACGGCGTGTTCGACGCGGGCGAAGCGCCCATCGCCGGCGTGGCGATCAAGCTCCTGGACGAGTCGGGCGCCGTGGTCGCCACCACCACGACCGACGCCGCGGGCTTCTACCAGTTCACCAACCTGGACGCGGGCAAGTACACCGTCATGGAGACGCAGCCCGCCGCGTTCTTCGACGGCAAAGACACGGCCGGCACCACCGGCGGCGACACGTCGGTGAACGATATGATCAGCGGCGTGATGATCGCCTTCGGCGCCGACTCCCTGAACAACAACTTTGGCGAGCTGCGTGGCGGCGGCATCGCGGGCCGCGTGCACGCCGACACCGACGGCGACTGCGACCACGACGACCCCGACATCGTGCTGGCGGGCGTCACCATCGAGCTGCTCGACGCCGATGGCGTGAAGATCGCCGAGACCCAGACCGACGCCAACGGCCGCTACCAGTTTGTCGGCCTCGAGCCGGGCGAGTACCAGGTGCGCGAGGTCCAGCCCGCCGGCTACTACGACGGCACGCAGCGTGTCGGCACGGGCGGCGGCGCCACCACCGACACGCCGGGCGACGACCTGATCACCGGCATCACGGTGCGGCCCGACATCACGGCGGTGAACTACGACTTCTGCGAGCACGTCGGCGCCGACCTGTCCGGCTTTGTCTACCACGACGCCGACGACGACGGCGTTTTCGACCCGGGCGAAGAGCCCATCGCCGGCGTGGCGATCAAGCTCTTGGACGAGTCGGGCGCCGTGGTCGGCGAAACCACCACCGACGCCGAGGGCTTCTACGAGTTCACCAACCTCGACGCCGGCAAGTACACCGTCATGGAGACGCAGCCCGCCGCGTTCTTCGACGGCAAAGACACGGCCGGCACCACCGGCGGCGACACTTCGGTGAACGACATGATCAGCCAGATCATGCTGGGCTACGGCGGGGAGTCTCGCGAGAACAACTTTGGCGAGCTGCGTGGCGCCTCGATCGGCGGCCGGGTGCACGCCTCGAACGACCCGGATTGCGACTTCGACAACCCGGACGTGCTGCTCTCCGGCGTGCGGGTGCAGCTGCTGGACGCCACGGGCACGACCGTCTTGGCCGAGGCCTTCACCGACGCCGACGGGCGGTACCTGTTCGAGGGCCTACGCCCGGGCGAGTACCAGGTGCGCGAGCAGCAGCCCGCCGCGTTCGGCGGCCGCACCCTGTACGACGGGGGCGAGCAGGTGGGCGACGCCGGCGGCGTGGCGGGCGACGACGTCATCCGCGGCATCGCGGTCGGCAGCGGGCAGGACGCACGCGGCTACCACTTCTGCGAGCACTTCGGCGCCACGCTCTCCGGCTACGTCTACCACGACCAGAACGACGACGGGCAGTTCGTGGGCGAGCAGGGCATCGCCGGCGTGACGCTCAAGCTGCTCAAGGACGGCGCCGACACCGGCCTGGTGGCCGTGACGGACGCCACCGGCTTCTACCAGTTCACGGACCTGGGCCCGGGCAAGTACACCGTGATGGAGACCCAGCCCGCCGGCTGGTACGACGGCCAAGACACGCCCGGCACGCTGGGCGGCGACGCCACCGTGAACGACATGATCGCCGAGATCATGCTGACGTTTGGCGATGACTCGCAGCAGAACAACTTCGGCGAGCTGCTGGGCGGCAGCATCGCCGGCCGCGTCCACGCCGAGACCGACGGCGACTGCACCTACGAGGAGGGCGAGGTGCTGCTGGCGGGCGTCACGATCGAGCTGCTCGACGAGTCGGGCGCCCTGGTCGAATCAACCGTCACGGACGACGACGGCCGCTACGCGTTCGCCAACCTGCGGCCGGGCAGCTACAGCGTCCGCGAGGTGCACCCGGCCGGCTACTTCAACGGCGGCAGCCGCGTCGGCACGGGCGGCGGGTCGTCGCTGGACCTGGACCTGATCGCGGACATCGTCGTGGGCTCCGGCACGGCCTGGGTGGGCTACGACTTCTGCGAGACGCTGCCGGCGTCGCTCTCTGGGTTTGTGTTCATCGACGGGGCGCCCATCCCCTCGGCCGACGAGCTGACGCCCCAGCAGATCGCCGCGCTACGCGACGGCGCCCGCACGGCGGACGACACGCCGCTGCCGGGCGTCGTGGTCGAGCTACGCAACGGCATCTCGGGCGACCCCATCTTTGGCGTCCAGGCGCTGCCGGGCGTCTACGCCGATGGGCCCATCAGCACCGTGACCGACGCCAGCGGCTTCTACGAGTTCACCGGCCTGCCGGGCGGCGTGTACGCCGTGGTGCAGATCCAGCCGGCCGACCTGATCGACGGCGTCGACACGCCGGGCTCGCTGGGCGGGCTGGCGGTGAACGCCCCGCCGGCGCCGCTGGGCGGGCAGGTCTTCATGCAGGGCCCCACGCTGAATCAGCAGCTGGCGATCGACCAGTTCCGCCTGCAGTTCGGGCCCAACGCCCTGCTGCAGATCCCGGTGGGCATCGGGCAGAACGCCATCGAGAACAACTTCAGCGAGGTGCAGCAGCTGCCGATTATCCCGCCGCCGCCCGAAACGCCCGAGCCGCCGCCCACGCCGCCGGTGTTCGCCCCGCCCGCGCTGCTGGCCCCGCCGCCGCAGCTGCCGCCGCTGCTGCAGCCGGCCGCGACGCCCGACCCCATCTTCGGCGGGTCGAGCCGCGCCCTGGGCTGGACCTGGCACCTCAGCGTGGTCAACGCCGGTCAGCCGCGGGCCGTAGAGGTCGACGCGGCCGAGATGCACCTGGTGGCCAGCCGCCTGAACGCCGCCGAGTGGCAGCGGGCCGAGATGGAGCGTGCCGAGTGGCGGCTGATCGACGACGACCAGCAGGCCGACGCCATCCGCCGCTTCGCCTTCGGCAACGAGCGGGGTGTGCCCGTCTCCGGCGACTGGGACGGCGACGGCCGCGACGAGATCGGCTTCTTCGTCGCCGGCTACTGGTACCTGGACCTGAACGGCAACGGCCGCTGGGACACGGGCGACCTGTGGGCGCAGCTCGGCAGCGAGGCGGACCTGCCGGTCACGGGCGACTGGGACGGCGACGGCAAGACGGACATCGGCATCTTCGGCCCCGCCTGGCCGCGCGACCCGTGGGCCATCAGCCGCGAGCCGGGCCTGCCCGACGCGGACAACTACCCGACGCGGATCGCCAACGCCGACGGCACGCCGATGAGCAAGAACCTGCCGCCCACGCGGGAGGACGCCACCAGCGGCGCCCGGCTGCTGCGGAAGACGGCCCGCGGCGACGGCCGGGCCGACGTGATCGACCACGTCTTCCTGTACGGCGTGCCGGGCGACACGCCGATCGCCGGCGACTGGAACGGCGACGGCATCCGCACGATTGGCGTCTTCCGCGACGGCGCCTGGCAGCTCGACACCGACGGCGACGGCCGCCTGACCGAGGCGGACCGCAGCTACGCCTTCGGCGCCGCGGGCGACCTGCCCGCCGTGGGCGACTGGAACGGCGACGGCGTCGACGACCTGGGCGTCTTCCGGGGCGGGCAGTGGGTGGTCGACACCAACGGCAACCGCCAGCTAGACGCCGTGGACACCGCCTTTGAACTCGGCGCCGCGGGCGACCAGCCCATCGTTGGCGACTGGGACGGCGACGGCGTCGACGAACCCGGCGCCGTTGGGCCGATGCAGCCCGAGCCCGAAATCCGCGTGTCGCAGAAGGCGGGATGATGGGCGAGGTTGCTGGCTAATGGCGATTGGCTGTTGGCTAATGGCTGACGGGGGCAATTGCAAATTGCAAATTGGCAATTGCAAATTAGCAATTGCCAACAGCCAACAGCCAGCAGCCAACAGCCGTTAGCCAATCGCTACCCCGCCTTCAGCTTCTCGATCTCGGCCTTGGCGTCGGCGATGGTCTTTTCGTACTCGGCCACCTCGGCCGGGTCGTCCATCTGCTGCTTGGCGCCGCTGAGGCGTTCTTGCGTGGCCGCGATTTTTTTGCGGAGCACCTCGATCCGCTTCTTCGCCTTCTTGTCCATAAGCCGCCTTCCCAGATGTGTTCCGACGCCGATTGTTCAACCCGTCTCTCCTAGCAGAGCAGGCTGCCGCACCGGCAGAGAGCCAGCGTAGAAGGCCATCGCCGCGTCGTCCACATGCGGGCCCCACACGCAGAGGCGAGGCGGGCCAAAACGAATGCGGCTTACGGCCGGTCTGCCGCCGCCCGCAGCACCAGCTCCATCGCCTCGGCGGGCGTCGTTGCCCGTCCGTCGAGCTGCGCGGCACGGGCCGTGCGTAGCAGCTCTGCGAAGCGTGGCCCGGGGCGCAGGCCTCCGCGCACGAGGTCGTCGCCCGTCACCAGTGGCGGCGGGTCGAGCTCCGCCGCGGGCAGCGAAAGCTTCTGACGGCAGAAGGCGAGGGCGGCCCGATCGTCTGCGGCGCCGCCGGCTGCGGCCGTGGCTTCGTGCAACGCCACCAGCTCCGCGCCGCCGGCGTGGGCCAGCAGCGGCTGCACATGCGACCAAGGCTGCCGATCGGCGCCGGCCAGCGCGCCCTGGTGCTCGACGAGCCACGCCGCGCGGTCCGCCTCCTTGCGGGTGAACTTGAGGGCCATCGCCCGCTTGGCCGCTTGGCGTGGGCCGGCGGCGCCGAGCAGCAGCACGGCAAGGGCGCCGGCCAGCGTCGGCTGCGGCAGGCGTTCAAGCTGCTCCGCGATTCGGTTGCACGCGTCGGCTTCGGCGCCGGCCAGCTCCGGGACCACGTTGCCCAGCAGCGCTAGCCCGTGCAGCAGCCGGGCGGCCCGGCCGCGGCCCCCGCCCGTGAGCATCCGCCGCAGTTCGCCGCCGATGCGCTCGGCGCTCACGTCGCCAATGCCCGCAGCGTGCCGGCGGATGGCGTCGGCCGTAGCCGGGTCGATCGAAAAACTCAGCTTGGCCGCAAACCGCACCGCCCGCAGCATCCGCAGCCGGTCGTCGGCGAAGCGGTCGGAGGCGTCGCCGATCGCGCGGATCACGCCCGCCTGCAGGTCCGCCCGGCCGCCGACGTAGTCGATCACGCGGTCCTCCAGCGGGTCGTAGAACAGGCCGTTGATGGTGAAGTCCCGCCGGCTGGCGTCGTGCTCGGCCGTGGTGAAGGCGACCGTGCCGGGCCGGCGGCCGTCCTCGTAGTCGGCCTCGGTGCGGAACGTGGCGACCTCGATCTGCCCGGCCGGCTTCGGTCCCAAGACGGTGATCACGCCGAACGCTTCGCCCAGCGGCAGCGTACGCCGCTTGCCGAAGACGCGGCGCACCTCGCCGGGCAGCGCGCTGGTGGCGACGTCGTAGTCCTTGGGCGTTGCGCCCAGCAGGGCGTCGCGGACGCACCCACCCGCCCACAAGGCCTGGTGGCCCGCGGCCCGCAGCGTGCGGACCACGTGCTCGGCAAAGCCACGCGGGGTCTGCACGCCTGCGGCGTTGTCGGTGGCCATGCTTGGTAGGTGGCTTGGGGACGCGAGGAGCAGGTCAGCCGTACAAGCCGCGGAAAAACGCCGCGTGGCGACCGGCGGCTTCCGCCCGCACGGCGGCCATCGCCTGGTCGACCAGCCGCACGGCTTGGGCGTGTTCGCGCTTGCCCCAGTCTAGCCGCACCTCGACGCCGGGGTGCAGGAAGTGCAGGCACAGGTGGGCCGGCGGGCGGCCCGTGGCGTGCTGCACGGCCATCGCGTAGACGTGCATCTGCAGGTGGTACTTCTCGGCTTCCTTGGGGACCGCCGCGGCGTCGACGTGGTTCGTTTTGTAGTCGATCACGGTCAGCTCGCCCGACGCATCTTCGGAGAGGCAGTCGATGTAGCCCTGCACCATCGGCCCGTCGGCGTCGGCTGTCGCGCCGCGGCCGGCGTCGCTATCGATTCCCGCGGCGCCGGGCGGCCAGGGCAGCAAGAACTCGACCTCGCGACGCACATGCTTCGCCTGCTTCAGCGCGGCGTACCGCGGCGACGCCTGGAACCGCCGCAGCATGGCCAGGGCGATCTCTGCCGCCCGGCCCGGGTTGCGGCGGACGTGCTGCGGGGCCAGCGCCTCGCACCAGGCCCGCAGCGGGTCGTCGCCGGCGTTGGTCATCCGCTCCAGCACCGCGTGGACCAGCGAGCCCAGGCCTTGAGCGTCGACCCCGTCGCTGCTGCCTCCGCCGGACTCGTCGCCATTCCAGCCGTCGCCATCCCAGCCGTCGCCATCCCAGCGGTCGGCGGCCCCGCTGGGTGGGTTGAGCGCGGCCTGCAAAGCTTGGGCTTCTGGCCGGCGTGTGGGGTGCTGCAGCTGCCCGGTCAGGCGTGAGACGCTGAACCGGCGGACGGCGGCCGGGTCGAACGCCACGGGCAACGCCTCGCGAGGGAGGCTGGGCGCCGCCGGCGTGGCGTACGCTTCTTCGAGCAGCTTGTGGCGGCTGGGGCCCCGGGCCGTCGCCGCTGAGCTGCCAGGCTTGGTGTCCACCGGCTCTACGTGCACGGGCCGGGCCGGCGAGTTACCCGCAACGCAGCCGACCGGCTCGCCCGCAGCCAAATCAAAATACTTGGCGAGGGTCTTCATCAATGGGCCCGCGGGCGGCGCGGGCGGCGTGTAGGCGGCAGACAGCATCAGGTAGTCCGCCGCCCGCGTGCATCCCACGTAAAACAACCGGTCCAGCTCCCGCTGCTCCTCTTCGCCCTCGATCGCGCGGTGGATTTCGAGGCCCAGGGCAGACTTTTCGGCGCCCTGCGTGGGGCGGACCAGCGGGCCCATCGCTGGGCTGTACGCCACGGGGTTGGTGTCGGGCCGCGCGGTCCGGTCCAGATCCGCCAGCACGACCACCGGGAACTCTAGCCCCTTGGCGCCGTGGACCGTCATCAGCCGCACCTCGCTCGCCTCGCGGCCGCGGGTGGCGGCCAACGCTTCTTTGGGCTCACGGGCGATGAACTCCGTGAGCTGGCGGACGAAGCCATCCAGGTCGCCCGGCCGGTAGGCGTCGAACGCGCGGGCCTGATCGATCAGCTTGTTCAGGTTCGCCAGCTTCCGCTCGCCGAGGAACTCGCTCAGCAGCACCGCGTCGTAGGCGGTGCGTCGCACGGCGTCGATCAGCAGCTCGGCGACGCGGGATCGTCCTTTTTGGCCCCGCAGGCGCCGGAGCGTCTGGCGGGCGAACTGCAGCTTGGCCGCCTCGCTGCCGGAAAGCTCCGGCGGCGCGTGCCTCATGGCGAACCCGGCCGCCAGCCCGCCGGGGAGCGACCCGGCCGTGCTGACGCGGCCCGACGCCTTGGCGACCCACAGCAGCGTCTCGTCGTGGAGCGAGAAGAACGGGCTGCGGAGCACGCCGGCCAGCGCGATCTCGTCGCAGCCGCTGGCGACGGCGGTCAGCAGGTTCGCAACGTCGTAGACCTCCTGCTGCGAGTAGAACGCGCGGCCGCCCACCAGGTGGTACTCGATGCCCTCGTCGCGGAGCGCTTCCTCGTAGTGCTGCACGTCGCTCAGCGCGCGGAACAAGATGGCGATGTCGCCCGGGCGGGCGGGCCGGGCCGCCCATCCGCCGCTGGTTGCATCGTCGGGCTCGGCGACAATCGGCGCCGCCGAATCGATCAGCGTCCGCAGCCGCCGGGCGATCGACCGCGCCTCGGCCCGCCGCTTGGCCTCGGCCTTCGCGCCCTTGGCGACCGGAGCCCACAAGAACTCCACGGCCGGCCCGGGCGTCGCCTGCGGGCGGGCCGCTCGCAGCGGGCGATACGCCTCGCCAAAGACCGGGGCGAACAGCGTGTTGACAAAATCGATTACCGCCGGCTGGCTGCGGAAGTTGGTGGCCAGCGGCAGCCGCCCCTCGGCGGGCGTCTCGGCCTGCAGCTGGCGGAAGACGTCCGGCTCGGCCCCACGGAAGCGG
>JBCCQL010000119.1:0-8658 GCA_039024355.1 Planctomycetota bacterium | reverse complement strand
GTTGAAAGGGCTTGGCCAACGCCAACAGGGCGATTCCAGGTGGGCTGCAATGAACGTCGCAGCAGGTCAAGGCCAAGCAGCTGCGCCGGAATCAATGGTCGTGCCCGATGACCAGACCGGTTGTGGTGTCGATCGTGTACGCCGTGCCGTCCACGGGGCAGGTGGGCAGGCCTTCGGGGAAGTAGCTGGTGTTCGCGCCGACGTCGTTGAGCGTCGTGTTGGGGTACGAGCCCGTGTTGCGGCGCCACAGTTTGGCCTGCACCTCGATTTCGGCCCGGTTGGTGTGGCAGGCCGCCTTGTCGCCGGCGTCTTGGTGGACCAGCACCCGCGGGATCACCAGCCCGGCGGCGACGCCGACGATGGTGATCGCCGCGAGCAGCTCTAGCAGCGTGTAGGCGTGGCGTGGGGGCATGACAGGGGGGGGCACGGGCGGCATGGCTGGCGGCGGCCGCGGGCGTTAGCCCACGGCGTTGATCATGTCGAACATGGGCAGGTAGATCGCCATCAGGATCACGGCGACGGCCGTCGCCAGCGTGGCGGTGAGCGTCGGCTCGATGACGCCCACAAAGATGTTGGTACGCCGTTCGACCTCCTCCTGCAGGTGCGAGCGGATGTGCCGCGTCGCCTTGGCCAGGTTGCCCGTCTGCTCGCCGACGATGACAAGCTGGCTGACGATCGGCGGGAACAGGTCGCCCAGGTTCTCGACCTCACGGCTGAACCGCTCGCCGCGGTTGACGGCCTTGTTCAGGTTCGTTGCGCAGCGTTTGACCACGCGGTTGCCGACGGACGCCGCCGCCTCGTCCAGCGCCTCGGCCAGCGTGAAGCCGGCCTCCATCAGGTTGCCCAGCACCTCCATGAACTCCAGCACGGCGATGTCGCGGAGCCACTCGCCCACCAGGGGCAGCTTGAGCAGCGTCGAGTCGATGCGGCAGGCGATGGCGTCGCGCTGGCGGGCCTTGGCGGCCGCCAGGGCTAGCAGCACGGCCCCGCCCAGCACGAACAGCCCGTACGACTTGCACCCGGCGCCCACCAGGATCATGGTCTGCGTGATGCCGGGCAGCGGCACCTTGGCGGAGCTGTACGTCTCTTCGAACACAGGCACAACATAGGTGAGCAAAAAGCCGATGACGCCCACCCCAACCACCATCAGCATGCCCGGGTAGGCGAGCTTTTTGAGCACCTCCGCCCGCAGCTTGCCGGACTTTTCGCGCTGCGTGGCGATGCTGTCGAGCGTGCCCGGCAGCGTTCCAGAACGCTCGCCCACACGCACCTGGTTGATGGTGACGATATCGAACGACGCCTTGTGCTTGGCCAGCGCGGCGCTGAACGTGCTGCCGGACTCAAGCTCCGACCGCAGGCCGTTGAGCGTGTCGCGGCACCGCTCTAGGGCGCGTTCCTCGGCCAGGGCGCCGAGCGCCTTGGGCAGCGACACGCCGTTCTCGATGAGCGTGGCCAGGTTGCGGAAGACGAAGGTAATGTCGTCCGACTTCATCTTGCCGGACGGCTTCCGCTCGGGCATGAGCGTCAGCTTGAAGCCGCCCGCTTTGCCCGCGGCCTTGGCTTTGGCCCCGGCGGCGCCCTTCGCCGGGCCATTTTTCTGAGCGGCGGCCGCCTGCGATTCACGCGGCGCCAAGCCCTTCTTGCGGTTTGACCTCATGGCGGTTCCTCGGCCGCGGGGCGGCTAGCTCGACAGCTTGAAGAAGACCTCTTCCACGGTCGTCCGGCCGGCGAAGACCTGCTCCATGCCGGCGTCGCACAGCTCGACCATGCCCTCGCGGCAGGCGATCTCGCGCACCTTGGTGGCGGGCACGCCCTTCTCCACCGCCTCGGCGATGGCGTGCGACACGGTCATGATCTCGTAGATGGGCAGCCGGCCCGCGTAGCCGCTGCCCAGGCACTTCTTGCAGCCGCGGCCGCGGTAGAACACGGTGTCCGGCGGCAGCTCCTTGCCCTTCATCAGCTGGCTGAGCAGGGCCTCGTTCGCCTCGACCGGCTCCTTGCACTCGGGGCAGATCGAACGCAGCAGCCGCTGCGCGATGGCGCCCAGCAGCGCGCCGCCCACCTTGAATCCGTCGATACCCAGGTCGCTCAGCCGAGCGATCGACCCCACGGCGTCGTTGGTGTGCAGGGTGCTGATCAGCAGGTGCCCGGTGAGGGCGGCCTGCACGGCGGTGGTGGCGGTCTCGTGGTCGCGGATCTCGCCCACCATGATCACGTCCGGGTCCTGCCGCATCATGTACTTCAGCGCGTTGGCGAAGCCCAGCCCGTGGTCGTTGTCCGACGCCACTTGGTTGACGCCCGGCAGGCGGTACTCCACCGGATCTTCTACGGTCACGATGTTGCGGCTGGTCGAGTTCAGCTTCGACAGCATCGAGTACATGGTGGTGCTCTTGCCGGAGCCCGTGGGCCCGGTCACCACGATCATGCCGTACGGCTTGTCGAGCAGCGACTGGATGACCTTCAGGTCCCGCTGCCCCAGGCCCAGCCCTTCGAGCTCGAAGATCTGGTTGCCCTCGTCCAGCAGCCGCATGACCACCTTCTCGCCGCACACGGTGGGGATGGTGCTGACGCGGAAGTTGACGCTGACGCCGCCCTCGACCAAGCTCAGCCGGCCGTCTTGCGGGCGGCGGTTCTCGGTGGTGTCCATGTCGGCCATGACCTTGATCCGCGCCACCACCGCCTCTTCGGTGTGGTTGGGGATGGTCATGATGGGCTGCAGCTCGCCGTCGACGCGGTAGCGGACCCGCATCTCGGGGCTGTGGGGCTCCAGATGGATGTCGCTGGAGTTGGCGTTGATCGCGCCCATCAGGATGGCCCGCACCAGCCGCACGACGGGGGCGATCTCCTCGGTCTCGGCCACCTGGGCCACCATCTCGTCGTCGGTCGAGTCCTCGGCCGTTTCGAGGTCCGCCATCTTCATGTCGACGATCGTCTGCCGGGCGACCAGCCGGTCGTCGAAGCCGCGGTCGATGGCGGCCTGCACCGGCCCGTCGAGCGCCACCACCGGGTCGATGTGGTAGCCAGTGATCAGCTCCGCCTCGGAGATGGTCTCGATGTCGTCGGGGGCGACCATCGCCAGCTGCAGGTCCCGGCCGTGGACGCCCACGGGCACGCACGACCGGCTGCGGGCCAGCTGCTCAGGCAGAAGCCGCGTGATCTGCGGGTTGACGGCCTGCGGCACCAGGTCCAGGTAGGGCACGCTGTACTGCTGGGCCAGTGCCTCGCCGAGCTGCTGCAGCGTGATCAGGCCGCGGCGCAGCAAGATCTGCCCCAGCATGCCACGCTCGTCGCCCTGGGCGGCCAGGGCGCTCTCGAGCTGGTTCTGCGTGATCAGGTTCTGCCTGACCAGGATGTCGCCGAGGCGTGCCATGGGGAGAGGACGCTGGGGAGTGGTTCTTCGGGGAGTGGTTCTTTGCGGAGCGGGCTTCTGTGGCGAGGCCACGCCTCACGCCAAGTTGGGTTTAGCCGGCGGTGGCGGGCAGGCCGGCCGCTTCGGCCAAGCGTGTCACCTTCTTTTCCAGCACGATCGGGTCGTACGGCGTCACCAGGTACTCGTCGGCGCCGGCGTTGAAGGCCCGCTGCACGTCCTCCAGGTCGGAGTTCGGCGAGAGGTACATCACCGGCAGCTCGCTGGTGCGGACGTCGTTGCTGAGGCGGTCGATCAAGTCGGCGCCGTCCATGCCCGGCAGGAAGTGGCCGACGATCACCATCCGCGGCAGGTCGTCCTGAAGCCACGTGGCGGCCTCCTCCGCCGAGCCGAGCGCCACCACCTCGTAGCCCAGCAGCTCAAGCCGGAACGCCGTGATCTCGCGCAGTGTCGGCTCCTCTTCGATCAGCAGCACGGTTTGGTTGTCGGTAGGCATTGGCGTGCGGGGTGTGCGTTTGGCGGTGGGGCGCGAGGCGGGCGCCGGGTGTTCACGCAGGGCGGCTCGGTCCGCGCAGACCTGCCTAGCGATAGATAGCTCGGCCGCGGCGGCAGTCAAACGCGGCCCCGCCGGCAGCCAAGCGCTGCGTCGGCGGCCTGCCCAGCGTGCTGGGGCGCCGCGGCGGGCGGGCGGCGACCAAAAAACCGTGCGGTCCGCTTCCACCGGCACAGTCCGCACTTTAGGCGCCGGCACGCCGCCGGGCGAAGCGAGGTAGAGGGCAAACTCGGCGGGCGACGGTGGGTCCACGCGGCCGGCTATTCCTGCCGGTGGGCCCGATGCCTATCGTGGAGCGAGAAATTAGCGTCGCCCGCCCAGCGTGAACCCGCACCCGATGAACACCGATTTTCTCGGCAAGACTGCAGTCGTCACCGGCGCCTCGTCGGGCATCGGCCGGGCCATCGCTTTGGAACTGGCCGGGCGGGGCGCCGATCTGGTGCTGCACGCCCGGCAGAACGCTGAGGGACTGACCGAAGTCGCCACGCGGGTCAAAGGCCTTGGCCGGCGTTGCCGCACCGAGCTGGCGGACTTGTCGCACGCCGAGGGCCGGCAGACGCTTGTCGCCGCGGCGTGGTCTGGGCCACCGGTCGATATCTGGGTGCACAACGCCGGCGCCGACGTGCTGACCGGCGACGCCGCGTCCGCCGACTTCGACGCCAAGCTCGAGCAGCTGTGGCGGGTAGACGTCGCGGGGACCATCGGCGTGTGCCGGGCGGTCGGCCGGGCGATGGCCGATCGCGGGGCGGGCGTTATCCTCACCGTGGGTTGGGACCAGGCAGAGACGGGCATGGAGGGCGACCCCGGGCAGATGTTCGGCCCTACCAAGGCGGCGGTCATGGCGTTCACCAAGAGCCTGGCCAAGACCCTAGCGCCGGCGGTCCGTGTAAACTGTGTGGCGCCCGGCTGGATCAAGACCCGCTGGGGCGACGACGCACCCGAATACTGGCGCCGCCGGGCGGTGGGTGAAGCACTGCTGAGCCGCTGGGGCACGCCCGAGGATGTGGCCGCGGCGGCCGCCTTCTTGGCTTCGCCCCAGGCCGCCTTCATCACCGGCCAAGTGGTGAACGTCAACGGCGGCTTCGCCGGCCGCGCGGCAGGCGAGGCCGACCGGCCCACCGAGTAACCGATCAACCCGCCCGCCCTCACGCCCCGCGGCGACTAAGGGCGGCAAGCTTTTTCGATGCCTGAGCACCTGCATTTTGTGACCGGCCGCCTCGCCGAGGGCGCCCTGCGGCGGATGGTCCAGCCGCTGGCCGAGGCCGAGGGCTTTGGCTATTCGATCGACGTGCTGCCGATCACTGTCGCGGCGTTGATGACGCCACAGTGGATCGCCAAGCGTATCGCGGCGCCCGAGGGGACCGACCGCGTCATCGTGCCCGGCTACTGCCACGGCGATCTGGCGCCCATCGAGTCTGCCGCTGGGGCCCCGGTCGTGCGTGGGCCGCGCGACCTGCGTCGGCTGCCCGAGTTTTTCGGCCGCCGGCCGCCGCCGACCGGCTACGGCAAGCACGACATCCAGATCATCGCCGAGATCAACCACTGCCCCCGGCTAACGCTGCCGGCGATTGTGGGCCGCGCGAAAGAGCTGATCGCCGCCGGGGCGGACTACGTCGACATCGGCTGCGACCCGGGCGGCGTGTGGCTCGGCCTGGCCGACGCGGTGCGGGCCGTCAAAGACCTGGGCGTCCGCGTGTCGGTCGACAGCCTCAACCCGGTAGAGATCGCGGCCGGCGTGGCCGCGGGGGCGGAGCTGGTGCTGTCGGTCAACAGCTTCAACCGCGACGCGGCGCCCGACTGGGGCTGCGAGGTGATCGCCATCCCGGACGACCCCAAGTCGCTGCGGGGCTTGGACGATACGATCGACCACCTGGCACGCGCCGGCGTGCCGCTGCGGATCGACCCGATCGTCGAGCCCATCGGCTTCGGCTTCGCCCAGAGCCTGTGCCGGTACAGCGACGTCCGCGCCCGGTACCCGGACGCCGAGATGATGATGGGCATCGGCAACCTGACCGAGATGACGGAGGTCGACTCGGCCGGCGTCAACGTGCTGCTGCTGGCCGTCTGCCAAGAGCTGGGCATCCGCGGCGTGCTGACCACCGAGGTGATCCCGTGGGCGCAGACCAGCGTCCGTGAGTGCGACCTGGCCCGCCGGCTGGTCTACCACGCCGTGAACGAGGGCGTGCCGCCCAAGCACCTGGGGGCGGGGCTGGTTACCCTCCGCGACGAGGCGGTGAGCGAGCTGGCGGCCGAGGACCTGGCCGACCTGACCACCGCCATCCGCGACCACAACTACCGGCTGTTTGTCGCCGACGGCGAGCTGCACCTGCTGGGGCCCGGCCTGCACCTGCGGAGCCGCGACCCGTTCGTCATCGGCCAGCAGCTCATTGCCGCGTCGGACGCCGAGCGTGTAAAGCGGCTCGACCCCAGCCACGCGTTCTACCTGGGCTATGAGCTCAGCAAGGCGGCCACGGCCCTGACGCTCGGCAAGCAGTACGAGCAGGACGAGCCGCTGGACTGGGGCTACCTCACCCAGCAAGAGGAGAGCCATTACCTGCAGCGGCGTAGGCGGAGCATGGACCGGGTCGATCGTGCCGCTGGACCGGACGCCGTGCCTGCCGACGCCAACTCAGCCGACGCTAACTCAGCCAACGACCAGTCAGCTGACGACAATTCCGCCGCCGCCGATCTGCCGAACGCAAAACTCACCGACGCCGGCGGCCTGAGCATCGACAGACCGGCCACCGCGGAGCCTTCACCATGACCGCCGTGGTAAGCGGGGCCGCCGAGCCGGCCGCCGATCAGCTGCCGCTGGTGCACGAGCTGACGCCGGCGCCCGACGCCGTGGGCGTCTTCCGCCGGATGGCGGCGCTGCGGGGCTGTGTGTTTTTCGACAGCGCCCGGCCGGCGGGCGAGCTGGGGCGGTACTCGTTCGTCGCCGCCGAGCCGTTCGCCACAATCGCCGCCGCTGCCGCCGACGACCCGCTGCGCCAACTCGACGCAGCGCTCGGCAGGTTCCGCAGCAGCCCTATCGCCGGCCTGCCGCCGTTCCAGGGCGGCGCGGCGGGTTGGCTGGGCTACGAGCTGGGGCATAGCCTCGAGGCACTGCCCCGGCCACGGTGGGACGAGTTTTGCCTGCCGGACCTGGCCGCTGGTTTGTACGACGTGGTGGTGGCGTTCGACCACCTGCAGCAGCGGGCGTGGGTCGTGTCGCAGGGCTTCCCCGAGCAGGCCGCAGCGGCGCGCCGATCGCGTGCCGAGGCTCGTTTAGCGGAGACGCTCGACCGGCTTGCCCGCCCGCCGGCGGCGCCGTTCACCCTGCACGACGCGGCGCCGCGTGAGCTTGCCGCTGCGGAGCTTGCTCCGCAGTCCCCGGCGGGCGAACGCGATGGTGTCACCAGCGATTTTTCTCGCGAGGCGTACCTGCGGGCCGTCGCCCGGGCGGTGGAGTACATCCACGCCGGCGATATTTTTCAGGTCAACCTGTCGCAGCGGCTGCTGCAGCCCAGCCGCCGCCACCCGGTGGAGACCTACCTCGCGCTCCGCGAACGCAACCCCGCGCCGTTCGCCGGCTACTACGACGCCGGCCTGGCGACGCTGTGCAGCGCATCGCCCGAGCGGTTTGTGTCGGTCCGCGGCGGTGTTGTCGAGACGCGGCCGATCAAGGGCACCCGGTGCCGCTCGCCGGACGGGGCCGCCGATCGCATCATCGCGCAGCAGCTGCTAGAGCACCCGAAGGACCGGGCCGAGAACACGATGATCGTTGACCTGCTACGCAACGACCTGTCGCGGGTCTGCACGCCGGAGTCGGTCCGTGTGCCGAAGCTCTGCGGCCTAGAGAGCTACGAGCACGTGCACCACTTGGTGTCGGTGGTGACCGGCGAGCTGGCGGCCGGCGCGACGGCGGTCGACCTGCTGCGGGCGTCGTGGCCGGGCGGGTCGATCACCGGGGCGCCCAAGGTGCGGGCCATGGAGATCATCGCC
Organism: Planctomycetota bacterium; assembly: GCA_039024355.1. Lineage (GTDB taxonomy): Bacteria > Planctomycetota > Planctomycetia > Pirellulales > Lacipirellulaceae > JBCCQL01. The sequence goes on along the minus strand of JBCCQL010000119.1, from coordinate 754 downwards.
GAGCTCGAGCCCACAGCGCGTGGCCCGTACTGCGGGTCGCTGGCCTACGCAGGCTTCAACGGGGCGATGGACAGCAGTATCTTGATCCGGTCGCTGATCGACGCCCGCGGCTGGCTGCAGGCGCCTGTCGGCGGCGGCATTGTGGCTGACTCCGACCCCGAGGCCGAGTACCAAGAGACGTGGCACAAGGCGGCCGGCCTGCTGGAGCCGTGACGCGCGTGGCCTCTACGCAACCGCCGCCAAACTTATGAGCCGGGCCGACGCGTGATCCTGCTGATCGACAACTACGACAGCTTTGTGCACAACCTCGCACGGTACCTCCGCCTGCTGGGCGAAGAGACCGTGGTAGTGCGTAACGACGCGGTCGACGCCGCTGGCGTCCGGCGGATGGCGCCCGAGGCGGTGGTGCTGTCGCCCGGCCCCTGCTCGCCGGCCGAGGCGGGCTGCTGCGTCGAGGTCGTCCGCACGCTGCACGCAGAGCTGCCGCTGCTTGGCATCTGCCTTGGGCATCAAGCCATCGGCGCCGCGTTCGGGGCCCGGGTGGTCCGCGCGGGGCGACCGGTCCACGGCAAGGCGTCGCCCATCCGGCACGCCGGGCGTGGCGTGTTCGCGGGGCTGCCCAACCCGCTGGGCGTCGGGCGGTACCACTCGCTGGTGCTCGAGCCCGGCAGCCTGCCGCCGGTGCTGCTGCCGACGGCCACCACCGACGACGGTCAGATCATGGCGGTGCGTCACGCCACGCTGCCGGTTGTCG
>JBCCQL010000118.1:0-8662 GCA_039024355.1 Planctomycetota bacterium | reverse complement strand
GGGCCGGCGGACCGGGCCGGGCTGCGCGGCTTCCGCATCGTCCGTTCCGAGCGGCGTGTCGGCCCCAGGCTCTACGTCCAGACGTCGATCGACCGCGACTACGCCGACACGATCGTCGCGATCGACGGGACCCGCGTCACCACGCACACCGAGTTCTTGGAGATCATGGACCGCCACCAGCCGGGCGACACCGTGACGCTCACCATCCTCCGCGACGGCCGGCCCCAGCAGGCGCCGCTGACCCTGGGCGCCGCGTAGCCGGCGCTCGCCTGGGTTTGGGCGGTGTCGTGCAGAAAGGTAAGGGGATGAGGGGATGGTTGGGGATGAGGGCGATGGCCGTCTGGAAGAGCATGGTCCTGCGGCCTAGTGCCCGATCACAAGCGGCGTTGATCGGGAGAAACACAACAGGCAAAAGCTTACGGCGTGGGCCGAGCTGTTTTTGCCGCGATGGTTTGCCCCAAACGGCCGCCATCACCCTTATCGCCGGCCATCTTCCCCTCTCCTTTCTTCGTCTGGGTTCTCTGCGCGCGCTCCGGAGCTCACCTGCGCGGCGGCGATTGCTTGTGCCGGCGGCGCCCCGCGACGTACCCTAGAGGGCCGGCCCGCTCTGGGCCGGCTGGTTCCGTCCTGGAGGCTCGCGATGCGTAGGCACACGTCCGTTTTCGGCCCGATGTGCAGCGGCGTGGCAGCCTGCTGGCTGGTGGTCGCCCTGTGCGGGGGCGTGGCGGCTCAGCCGGCCTACGGCGCCGCACCGCCGGCCCCGGCAGCCCCCGCCGAACAGGCCCCAGCAGGTTCAGCCGAACAGGCCCCGGCAGGCCCTACCGAGCAGGCCACGGGCGGGGCGGACCCAGAGCCCACGCTGCCAACCGCCGCCGACGCCGCTAAGCGGCCCGCGGCGGGCGGCGACGCCACCGGCGGAGAGCCCGGCAAGGGGGCGGCCGAAACGCCCGCCGCCCGCCCGCCGGCCGACCTGCCGGAGCGCATCCTGCTGCGAGACTTTTTGGTGCTGCCGCGGGTGGGCTCGTACGGCGGCCGGCCGGTGCAGCTCGACCCGATTGACGCCAGCATCGCCACCGGCCGTTGGCGGCCGCCGGCCGAAGGCGACACCGTGATCGCGGCCAGCGGCAACGCCGCGCGGTGGAAAGCAGAAACAACCGACGCCGATGGCCGGCTCAGCGGCCCCGCCACCTCGGGCGGCTACGCGTACACGGCGGTCGACTCGGCCGAGTCCCGCGTGATGATCCTGCGGGCCACGCGCCACGCGGCGGTACGCCTGAACGGCCAGTGGCTGGCGGGCGACCCGTACGGCTACGGCGCGCCACACCTGCCGGTGCGGCTGCGGGCCGGGGAGAACACGCTGCTGTTCCACCTGGCGCAGCCGGGGTTCCGTGCGGAGCTGGTGGAGGTTGAGCCCGGCGTGAGCCTCTCGGCCGACGACGCCACCCTGCCCGACGTGCCGGCCGACGGCGCCGATCGGCTGTGGGCCGCGCTGCCGGTGGTCAACACTTCTGACACGCCGCTGATAGGCGGCGAGCTCCGTGTCACGATCGGCGACGAAGAGAAGACCAGCAGGCTGCCCACGGTCGAGCCGCTAGGCGTTTTCAAGGCGCCGGTCCGGCTGCCCGAGATCGCGCCGGGCGAGGGCGCCGTGCCGATGACGGTCGCCCTGCACCTGCCACGGCTAGACACCCAGGCGATGTCGCCCGACGCGGCGGCGAAGGTCACGCTGGAGCTGAGCCGCTTCGACCCCGGCGCGCGGCACACGCAGACGTTTGTGAGCCGGATCGACGGCAGCGTGCAGCCCTTCACCGTGGTGCCCGCCACGGCCGCCGCCAGCGACGACGCCACGGGCATCATCCTCGCCCTGCACGGGTTGGCGACCGACCACAAGGCGTTCGCCAAGTACTACACGGCCAAGCCGTGGGCCCACATTGTCGTGCCGCAGAACCGGCGGCCGTTTGGCTTCGACTGGGAAGACTGGGGGGCGGCCGACGCGATGGAGGCCCTGGGCTACGCCAAGAAGCGGCTGGAGCACGACCCCCGGCGGGTGTACGTCACCGGGCACGGCATGGGCGGGCACGGCGCGTGGCGGCTGGCCATGCGGTACTCGGATGAGTTTGCCGCCGTGGGGCCGAGCGCCGGCTGGATCGACAGCAAGGGCGCCGGCGCCGCCAGCCAGAACCCCGCCGCCGAGGCCCTCCGCCGCGGGGCCCGGACGACGGCCGCCCCGCCCACGCTCTCCAACCTGGCCGGCATGGGCGTCTACCTGCTGCACGGCGGGCAGGACCAACGCGTGAGCCCCGCCCAGAGCCGCTTCATGCGTGGCCGCCTGGGCGAGTTCCACCCAGACTTCGTCTACTACGAGCGGCGTGGCGCCGGACACTGGTGGGGCCCGCAGTGCGTCGACTGGCCGCCGATGATGGCGTTCTTCAAGGACCGTCGGCGGCCCGAGGCGGCGGACGTCACCCGCGTCGATTTCACGACGCTCACCCCCACGCAGTCCAGCGAGGGGCACTGGGCCCAGGTCGTCGCGCAGGACGAGGCGCTCACCCCGTCACGCGTGGTGCTGGAGTACTCGGCCGACCGGCGGGCCATCAGCGGGCGGACCGAGAACGTGAGCCGCTTGCGGCTCGACCTGCGGAAGCTCGTCGGGCGGGGCGAGCAGACCATCCGCCTGGACAGCAGCCGCACGCTCACGGTCCGCTCGGCCCGGACGCGGCCCATCACGCTGTCGAAGGACGACCAGGGGCGTTGGCGGCTCAGCGGCACGCCGCCCAGGACGCAGAAGTCGCCCCGCCGCGGCGGGCTGCTGAAGTCCGTGTTCAACAACCGCCCGCTGCTGGTCTACGGCACCGTGGGCAACGCGGAGGAGAACGCCTGGTCGGCGGCCAAGGCCCGGTTCGACGCGCAGTCGTTCCTGCGGCGTGGCAACGGGTCGCTGGAGGTGGTGGCGGACACCGACTTCAAGCCCGGCGCCGAGCCCAACCGCAACGTCGTGCTGTACGGCAACGCCGAGACCAACGCGGCGTGGCCGGCGCTGCTCTCTTCGTCGCCCGTGCAGGTGAGGCGCGACCGGGTGACCGTGAGCATCGAGAGCAACGGCCGGCCCGAGCTGGGCGACGACCTGGCGGTGCTGATGGTCCGCCCCCGCCGCGGCAGCTCCACCGCGTCGGTCGCCGTGGTGGGCGGCACCGGGCTGCCGGGCATGCGGCTGACGACGCGTATGCGGTACTTCGTGGCGGGCGTCACCTACCCGGACCTGCTGATCTTCGGCCCGCGGGCCATGACCAGCGAGAACGCCGACATCCGCGCCGCGGGCTTCTTCGCCGAAGACTGGAAGGTGGGCGGCGGCGAGATCCTGTGGCGGGACCTGGCCCTGTAGGCCGGCCCGCGGGATAAGCCGGCGGCCCCACATGGCGTTCACCCTTGCGCGTCAGAACAGCGACTGCTGCTTGGGCCCCTGCCGCCCCGGCCACGGCGGCAGCGGCGGCAGGCCGGGCAAAAGCCTGCCGAGCGCGGCGTGGAACCGCTCGGCGAACGCCGGGGCGAACGCATCGTCCGGCGCGTGCGTGAAGAAGTACGGCTCCAGCCCGCGGCCGATCCACCCGGCAACGACCGCCGCCCACTCCTCGATCCAAGCGTCGGCGTCCGGCAGGTTGTTCCGCCCCACCATACGCACCATGGGGTGCTTGCCCGTCACGGTGGTGCGGTGCGGCGAGCGGGGCTTGCGGCCCTGGGAGGTGCGTTCGATGGCGTCGCCCGGCGGCTTCGAGAAGAGCGCCCGCGTGTCAAACAGCGCCCGGTCCACGCCCAGCCCCGCCAGCACCGCGTCGAGCGATCGCTCGACCGCCGCGCCGTCGAAGTAGTCGGCGTGACGCACCTCGACCGCCACGGGCAGGCCCGCCGGCAGCTTGCGGAGGAAGGCCTCCAGGTTGCCCAGCTGGTCGCCTGCGAAGAAGGGCGGCAGCTGCAGCAGCGACGGGCCCAGCCGGCCGGCCTGCTGCAGGATGTGCAGCCGGTCGACGAACTCGGCCGTCTCGCGCTCGGCGCCCACCAGCTCGCGCTCGTGCGTGATGGCGCTGGGGAACTTCAGGGCGAAGCGGAAGCCGTCGGCGGTCTCGCCCGCCCAGCGGCGGAATGTGTCTGCGTCGGGCAGGCCGTAGAACGTGCTGTTGCCCTCAACCGAGCCGAACACCGCCGAGTACTCGCCGAGCCACCGCCGGCGGTTGCCGGACGTGTAGAGCGAGCCCACCCAGCCCTCGCAGGCCCAGACGGGGGCGCCCAGCCGGTACGGCATCGCGTCATTCATGGTGGGGCGCCTCGGCTCACGGCAGGCCGGCGGCGATATGGTCGAGCACCAGGGCGGCCACGTCGCGGCCCGTCACGCGGCCCAGCGCCCGCCAACCCGGGACGGCGTTCACCTCGATGGCGTACAGCCGGCCGTCCCTGCCCGGCAGCAGGTCGACGCCCGCCAGCGGGGCGCCCACGGCCCGGGCCGCGCGGCACGCCAGGCCGGCGAGCTCGCCGGTCACCTCCAGCGGCGCCGCCTTGCCGCCCAGGCTGATGTTGGTCCGCCAGTCGAGCGGGTTCTCGCGCCGCATGCCGAGCACCCGGGCGTCGGCGAACGCGTCGTTGCTCTCGAAGCGGCCCATCACCAGCAGCCGCAGGTCGCCGCCGTCGTGCTCGATGAACTCCTGCAGGTAGATGACGCCGCCCAGCTGCTCGACCAGCGCGAAGGCCCGGCGGGCCATGGCCGCGTCCTCCAGCAACGCGACGCCGCGTCCCTCGCCGCCGAAGAGCGGCTTGATCACGACGCGGCCGCCCAGCGCGTCGAAGGCCGCCATCGCCGCGTCGGTGGTCTGGCACGCGGCGGTGCGGGGCGTCGGCAGGCCGGCCGCACGCAGCCGGGCCGACGCCAGGTACTTGTCGACGGCCGCCTCGATCGCGCGGGGCGGGTTGACCACTCGCACGCCACGCGCCTGGAGCTCCGCGAGCGCGTCCATGCGGAAGACGACCTGCTCGAGCGAACCCGGCGCCATGGACCGCACCAGCACCGCGTCGGCGTCGTGCAGGTTTGTGCCCGCCGATCGGACGCCCACGCCCGCCGCGCCGAGCGAAGACTCCAGGTCGCGGAACGTGGCGGAGAGCACCTCGTGCCGGCGGCCGGCGGCGCGACGCAGGTCGGCCAGGTACCAGCTGGTCGGCGAGCCGAGGACAACCAGCCGCATCAGCCGCCACCGGCGGCTGGGGACGCGTCGGCGTGTGGCGTGGCTGCTTCGGCCACGCCGAACGACTTGGCGATCACCGCCGGCTCGTACGCGCCGTAGCGCAGCGTGGCGCCCGTGTCAAGGTTGACGAAGGTCACCACCGCCGGGCTGAACAGCAGCTTGTCGATCTTGTAGAAGTCGTGGTCGTAGCCCGCGAAGACTTCTTTGAAGGGCCGGCCGTGATCCGCCGACGCGTTGCTGGGCGTCTGCGGGCCGACCTCCGCCAGCGAGGCGTCGTCCCCGCGTACGTAAAGCACGGCGTGCCCGCCGTACAGCACGGCGTCGTTCGTGCGGCCGATACCGGACAGGGCGTCGCCGGCCACCGGCGGGAGCGGGGCCGTGCCCCAGCCGCTCTCGATGCGGGCGAGGTCGAAGCCCAGCTCGTGCAGCTTGTGCAGCGCGGTCTCGACGCTGCGGGCCACCACCTGCACGGCGCCGGCCTGGCTGTTGGTGGGCGCGGCAAGCAGGGTGAGGTCGGCCGGCGCCACGCCGCACTTGGCGGCGATGTCGCCGCAGACGGCCTCGGTGGGCAACGCGGACGTTTCGAGCACGCCGACGCACGCCCCGGCGTCGGGCTCTGCGAACGCCGCCAGGGCGGGCTCTTTGAAAATCGCCTCGCGGGCGGCGGCGGCGCGGAACGGGCCCGAGCCCATCGCGAAGTAGCCGTCGCCGGCCACTTCCCAGCCTGCGTACTGCGACGCCATGCAGGCGGCCACCGGGTGATCCGTGCGGACCTGTACGGCCGGCCCGTCCCACACGGACCCGCCCGACCCCACGGGGCTGCCGGCGGTGATCTCTACCTCGGCCAGGCCGCCCAGGCACACCTTGGCGAGCAGCCGCCCCGCTTCGAGCCCGCCCGGTGTGGCGATGCCCAAGTCCATCACCCGCGTGGCGCCGCCCGCCGGGCCGACGGTAGACACGCCGACGCGTAGCTCGCCGGCCCGCCGCTCGATCTCTTGGCACAGGGCGGCGGCGTTTTCGTTGAGCGTCATCGCGTCGCGGCGTGGGCCTGCGGGTGGCGGCGCCGGCGGCGCCGCGTGCGGCCACCGTTGTCGCCGCCAGCGGCCACGCCGTCAATGCGCAGGGCCGGCTTCAGAGAGGGGCTCAGAGACAAGCCGGCGCCCGATCGCCCGTCACGCGGGGCTGGCGCCGCTGTACTTGCTCAACTCCAAGTACAAGAAAATGCAGCCTAGCAGCATCGCCACCAGCGAGATCATCAGCATCACCATGTAGACGTTCGTCTTGGGCTTCTTGGTGATGACCCCGCGTGGCGGGTTATCCAAGCTTAAGTCGGGTTGCGACACGGTCGCCCTCCTTGATTCGGCCTTCTTGGAAGTTGCGATCGATCCGGCCGTACGAGCGGTCCGGCGCCGTCTTGAGGATCCGCACCCGGCCCAGGTACTTGCCCCCGCGGAAGACCTCTACCGTGTGATCGACCCGCAGGCCGTCGTCCGAGCCGATGGTCACCTCCACGTACTGCTCGCCGCCACGCCGGCGGGTGGCGCTGACGAAGCCGTCGACCTGCGGCTTGACCGCGTCGGCGGGCGTCGCCGGGTCGAGGCCGTTTTCTCGCATCACGACGGTCATCTCGCCCACCTGCTGCGTGAGCTGCTCGTTCCGCTCGCCGACAATCTCTAGCTCTCCCACCACGGCGTTCAGCCGCTCGGTGGCGGAGAGCGCCTTGCGGAAGGCGACGTCCGTCTTGTTCTGGGCGGTGCGGATCTCGGAGCGCAGCGTCTCGTTCTCGCCGGCGATCTTCGAATTGAACTCCTCGGTGGCGGTGACCGACGCCACGGCCTCGCGGTTGGTGGCCGTGAGCTGGTCGACCTCTTCCTGGATCTGCTGGTTGCGGGCGGCCAGCAGCTCGGCCTCCGACTGCAGCTTGCGGAGCTGCTGCACCTGGGCGGAGATCTGCCGGTCCAGCTCGCTGTTGGCCCGGTCGTACTCGCTGCGGGCGGCGTCGAAGCGTTGCCGCTCTTCGGCCAGCTGCTGCTGCACCTGCTTGGCCTTCGCTTCCCAGTTGCGGTGCGTTGCGTACACCACCGCGGCCAACGCCACAAAGACGATGCTCGAGATGAGGATGAGCACGACGAAGATCTTGCCGAGGAAGTTCATCGCTGCCTGTGAATGGCTAGGGGTTAAACGCGGCGTGGAGTCGGGAACAGCGTGTCGGGAACGGCGTGCCGGGAACAGCGGGTGTCGCGAAGGGCGGGGCGGGAACGGGGCGGCTGCGGTGTGCGGCCAGAACAGCCGAGGCACGCCCGCCGACCCGCGGCCCCGGAGGTAACGAGGCCGCCCCGCGTGCCACGTCGCCCGCCGCTGCTGCAGTATAGTCAGCGATTTCTGCGGGTGTCAATTTGCGCAGTTTGCGTAAGGTGCCGTCTCGCAACGGGTTGGGCAACGCTTTTTGACGGCCGCGGCTGGTTGCGACGGTCGTAGTGCGTCTCGCGTCAGCCGCGCCGATTATTCCGGCGCGTGAGCTGCTTGGGGCGAGAGAGCCCACTGCCCGCGACGCGGCCTTACTCCGCCGGGAAGCAGCCGCAGGCAGACCCGCACGGGCCGTCCGGCATCTGGCCGTCCGGTAGGGGGCCGCCGGCGTTGCTCACCGGCTCGGCGGGCACGCTCAGCAGGCGCGTCAGCCGCGAGTCCTCGCAGTGGGGGCACGCCGGCTTCTCGGAAGCGCTACGCACCAGCACTTCGATCTGCTTGTCGCAGCCGTGGCACAGATACTCGTACAGCGGCATCGGTGGGTCCTCTGTGTCCCGGAGTCCCTGAGGCGTCGAGTCGCTGCCTCGGGCGTTCGATGAGGCCGGCCTGCCGGCCCGGCGTCGGGCTGCCGGGCCTTACCAGCGGTCGGTTGGGCGTTGCAAGATTTCGTTCAGCAGCACGGCGTTGCGGACGCCTTCGGGGTTGGCCAGCATCTCGGCGATCGAGCCGGCGATGTCGCCGTCGCCCGTGGCGCCGGCCGCCGGCTGGCTGGGGTCGCTCGCCCGCTCGCCAAGCCGGCCGAGCTTGGTGTCGAACTTCTCGTGCAGGCGGGCCGCCATCCGCTCGTCGGTCTGGGCCAGCTGCTCGCCCAAGTGCGAGGCGTTCTCGGCCAGCTGCGACTCGCGTAGGCGGCCGATGTGCTCGCGGACGTGGTCTTCGACAGATTCGCCGCGGGCCTCCGCCCGGCTTCCGGCCCTGGACCCGGCGTCGGCGCTCGGCCGGCGGGTCTTCTCCGCCTCGAGCGCGCGTTGCTGCTCGAGCGTCCGCTGCTGGGCGGCGCGGCGCTCCGCTATCCGGCGCCGCTCTTCGGCCCGGCGTGCGCGGGCTTCGGCCCGGCGTTGCTCCATCTGCTCGGCGGCCGAGGGCTTGCGTCCCGAGGCGCGTGGTGCGGTGGCGCCGCCGGACTG
>JBCCQL010000117.1:0-8667 GCA_039024355.1 Planctomycetota bacterium | reverse complement strand
GCAGGGTCGTCCTCGACCCCGAGAACCGCTACTCAACCTCCGCGAGCGACCACACCACCCAGTCGCCGTCATGCGGGTGTTTGCCGCTCTGGTCGGTCTTTTCGGGCCGTGGTGGGCCGACGCGGTGGGCCCACGGCTGCTCGCGGTACTCTTCGGATGGGCGGCCGTTGTCGTCGTCGGCGTCGACGCCCAGGCTGTACACCAGCGGCCGGCCGTCAACGACCCGGTAACGCAGCGGCGTGCCGTTGATCCGGTCGACCGGCAGCGTCGGCAGCCAGCGGGGCGAGAGCGCTGCGAGCGACGCGGGCCAACCGCCCTGATCGCGTCGGTAGAGCTCCAGCGCGATGCCGATCACCCAGCCCTCGCGGACGCCGCGTCCCCGCTCGACGGCAGAGCTGACGGCCTGCATCGCCGGTGCAAACAGGCTGATCGCCGGGTACTGCACACGCCCGTAGGGCGTAAAAGCAGGGTCTTCGGATTTGTACCGCCACTCCTCGTAGGCAATCTCCCAGAGCGGGCGGTTCAGGTTTGCCAGGCCCCCGTCGAGCAAGGCGTTGTACTTGTCGACGGTTTCTCGGCGGGACGCCACGGCTAGGTACGCCGCGGGGCCGCTGGCGTACAGCGCCAGCCGTCCGCCGGTGGACAGGTTAATTTCTTGCCAACCGCCCGACGCGTACTGCCCCGCCTTCTCCTGCAAGAAGCAGAGTCCGGCGGCCGTCATGTGCCCGTCGCCCGATCCGTTGTCGCTGTAGACGCGTTGCACGATGTCGTTGTAGATCATCCGCTCGCCATCAACCCACATGGCGACCGAGTAGTTGATGGCGGCGACGCGGTGCGCCAGCCGCGTGAGCTGCTCCGTGGTGAACAGGCCAGGCTTGTCCCGCATCAGCTCTAGCGTCAGCTCGTACGCAATGCCGTCGAGAGCGATGGCGACCAGGCCTGCCACCAAGAACGGCGATTCGTCGCAGTGCTTGGCGAGGCCGAGCATCGCCTCGATGTCGGCCAGCACCCGCGGGCCGTTGCCCGGGCCGCCATCCATGCCTGCGGCGACTAGGGCGTCTTGCCGCAGCACGAAGGCGTAGTCGCGCATGGATTGGATGTGGGGCAGCAGCGTATCGATGACCGTGAAGCTGACGAAATCACCGCCGGGCGGCTCGATGATTTCGCCGGTCTCGGGGTCGAATCCGCCGATGGCCATCGACCGCGGCGAGAGCGGCGCCGCGAAGTAGGGCTTGGCCGCGGCGGTGCGGATCAGCCCGACCAGGTCTTGGTGCTCCGCGATCCACGTACGCGACGCTTCCGGGCCTAGTGCATCGAAGTCGGGCCAGTCGATGTCTGCCACCGACATCTCTGCAAGGGCCTGCTCGTCGTGCTTTTCTCGGCCGCCGCGGCGGGCGACCTCCAGGTAGACCGGCCACGCGCGGTCTTCTACCGGCGTCTGGGTGACCTGCCGGTTGAGCTCGGCGAGGTAGTCGACCTTCACGCTGGGCGTCGAAGTGGCCAGCCACAGGGCCGCCAAAACGTACACGCCCAGCAGCGAGGCCGCCGACCGCGAGAGCCACCACCACGCCTGCCACCAGAGGGGGCGGCAGCGGCGTTTGGCGCGGCGGATCAGCCGGGCGGCCTCCCGGGCGTCGCCGAAGTCGGCGGCCAGCGCCTCGGCCGCGGCGCCGCATTCGAGCCCGTCTTGTAAGTGGGCGACCAGCTCCGTCGCGACGTCGACGCGCTCGCGCCGCCACAGCCGCGCCTTGCGGACCACGTGGTGGATCACGTCGGCGGCGGCTTCGGGCAGCCCAGCGGCGCCAATGACGCGGCGCCAATCGAGCCGCCCGTCGATCCGGCCGCGGACCACGTCGCGCAGGCGGGTGTGCCGCAGCCGGCGCCAGAAGCTCTCGATGGCGACGCTCATGCCGTCCCCCCGGCCGCCTGGCCCGTGGGCGATTGCGAGGGGCCCGGCAGCACGTCGAGCGACTTCAGCGCGTCGAACAGCGAGGACCACTGCCGGGCGTCGGTCGCCAGCTTCTTCTGGCCGCGGGCGGTGAGGCGGTAGTAGCGGCGGGGCCGGCTGCCGGACTCGTCGACGCGGGACTTGACCAGGCCCTTGGCTTCGAGGTTGTACAGCATGGGGTAGAGCGTCGACTGGCCCATCGACAGCACGCCGCCCGAGCCCCGCGAAAGGGCCTGCACCAGCTCGTAGCCGTACTTCTCGCCGGCGGAGAGGAGCTTGAGCACCGCGGTCGGCCCGGCGCCCCGCATGAGTTCGCGTTCGAGTTTCATGGCCGTTTTGCCTTCGTTCTGCACGCCGCCGCGTAATATTGGCGTCGCATGGTATGCGAGGCATAGTATTGGGCCTGCGGCGTGCGGTCAACGTTTTTTTCGGTTGGGCACCGCGTGGAGATCTGGCGGGGAGACTCGGCGTCGGGCCCGGGCGGGCGTGGCCCGCCGGCTTGTGGGGCTGCTGAGGTGGGACTCGCGGTGCGTGCCCTGTTCGGTCTTCGGGTGGGCTTTTACGATGGTGGCCGCTGCACCGGTAACCACCGCCACGCCCGCGTCCCCGCTCATTGCGCCATGATTGTTTCCTGGAACTGGCTCTCGCAGTACACCGAACTCGCGATGCCGCTAGAGGAGCTGACCGACAGGCTGACGCTCACCGGCCTAAACCTTGAGGGCGTCGAAGGGGTGCTCCCCGCGGCGGGCGGCGCCAAAGACTGGGCGATCGACCTGGAGGTCACCAGCAACCGGCCGGATTGCTTGGGGCACCTGGGTGTCGCACGCGAGGTCTCGGTCATCTGGCAGCAGCCGCTCACCAAGCCGGACCCGCAGCCGCCGGCCACGGGCGAGCCGCTGAGCGGCGTTACCAGCGTCGGCATCGAGTGCCCGGAGCTGTGCCCCCGCTACACCGCGCGGGTGATCCGCGGCGTGAAGATCGGCCCGTCGCCCGACTGGCTGGCGGAGCGGCTGCGGTCGATCGGCGTGGCGGTGATCAACAACGTGGTAGACGCCACCAACTTTGTGATGATGGAGTGTGGCCAGCCGCTGCACGCGTTCGACTTCGGCGAGCTCCGCGGCGGCCGGATCATCGTCCGCCGGGCGGCGGCGGGCGAGGAGTTCACCGCCATCGACCACAAGACCTACACGCTCACCGGCGACGAGGTGGTGATCGCCGACGCCCAGCGGCCGGTCGCCCTGGGCGGCGTCATGGGCGGCTTCGACACGGAGGTGTCCGGCGCCACGGTCGACGTGCTGATCGAGTCGGCGGACTTCGCCCCGCTGGCGGTCCGCGGCGCCGCCCGCAGCCACAACCTGCACAGCCCGTCCAGCTACCGGTTCGAGCGTGGCGTCGACCCCGCGGGCATCGACTGGGCCAGCCGCCGGTGCTGCGAGCTGATCCTGCAGACGGCCGGCGGCGAGCTGTGCGGCGGCGTCATCGACACCGGGCCGGCCGCGGGGGGCGAGATTAAGCCGCCGGCCGAGATCAAGCTCCGCTTCAACCAGATCCCGCGTCTGCTGGGCATCGACGTGCCCGCCGACCAGGCGTCGAAGATCCTCACGGACCTGGGCTGCGAGCAGACGCACATCTGCGGCGAGTGCCTGAAGGTGATCCCGCCGTCGTGGCGGGCCGACCTGACGCGCGAGGCGGACCTGCTGGAGGAAGTGGCCCGCATCTACGGCTACGACCGCATCCCGGAAGACACCGGCGTGAGCATGGCGCCCTCGCGGCGGGGGCGTGCGGAGGTGGTGACCGAGCGGGTGCAGCAGGTGATGACGGCCGCCGGCTTCGACGAAGCGGTGACGCTCAGCGCGGTCGAGCCCGAGCAGGTCGCCGCTTTCCGCCCCTGGAGCGGCTCCGGCGGGGCGCCGCCGACGCTCGTCACGGGGACGTCCGTCCTGCGCAACGCCAACGCGCTGCGGCAGAGCCTGGTCCCTAGCCTGCTCGTCTGCCGCCGCACGAACGAGGCGCTATCCAACCCGACGATCGAGCTGTTCGAGATCGCGTCGGTCTACCTGCCACGCGAGGGCCAGCTGCCCGACGAGCGGCGGGTGCTCGCCGCGACCAGCGGCGGCGGCTTCCTGGAGGTGAAGGGCGTGGTCGAGGCGCTCGTGGCAGCCATCGCCCCCGGCGCCACGCTGCGGGTGGAAGAGGCCCGGCACGAACTTCTGGACGCCGCCCGGTCGTGCACGCTCCGCCTGGCCGGCCCGGGCCCTCATGGCGATGGCGATGGCGATGCCGATGGCGACGCCCCGCTGCTGGGTGTGCTGGGCGAACTCTCGGGCGCCGGGCGGCAGCGGTTTGACCTCCGCGGGCCCTCGACGGTGTTCGAGATCGACCTCGCCCCGCTGACCGCGGCGGCCCGCCTGGTCCGGACCGCCCGGCCGCTCTCCAGCTACCAGCCGGTGAGCCGCGACCTGAACATCGTCGTCGATGAGGCGGTCCGCTGGTCGGCCATCGAGGCCATCACCCGCACGCAGGCGGGCGGGCTGCTCGAAGGCGTCACGTTCCAGGACGACAGCTACCGCGACCCCGGCCAGCTGGGCGAGGGGAAGAAGAGCGTGCTGTTCAGCATCCAGCTCCGCAAGTCGGACGGAACGCTCACGGGCGAAGAGGCCGACGCGGTGAGCGACCGCATCGTGCAAGCGCTCGGCGCCGAACTCGGCGGCAAGCTCCGCGGCTGAGGGCTGTGCCAAGCGCTGAGTGTCACCGCTACTGCCCACTGGCCACTGCCCACTGGCCACCGCCCACCGCCCACCGCGCCCCATCGCCGCTTGCTCCGCGTCCCCGCTATGATGGGCCGCATGACGCAGCCGCCCTGCCCCACCACCGGGTCTTCCCGCTCCGCTGCCGCGCTGCCGCGGTCGATCGCCGAGATGTTCGACGCCACGGTGGCGGAGCGTGGCGATCAGCCGGCGCTCGGTGTGATCGAGGGCGGCGTGCTCCGCTGGATGACCTGGGGCGACGTGTCGCAGAGCGTCGAATCGCTGCTGGCCGAGATCAACGGGGCCCAGGACTGGCGGCCCGCCGACACGGGCCTTGCCGGGCTGCGGACTTGGCTCGCCCTGGCGGTGCGGGGGCCGCTGCTGGGCCTCCCGCCGGAACAATGCACGGAGCTCGTCGCCACGTCCGGCACCGGCGGCGAGCCACGCGGCGTGCTGCTTTCGCAGCAAAACCTGGTGAGCAACACGGTGGCCGTCGCCCAAGCGATCGCCGCCAGCCTGGACGGCTCAGACGCCGGCGCCCCCGACGCCGACGCCCCAGACGCCGTCGCCCCAGATGACCGCACCCAAGATGCCAGCGCCCCAGATGCCAGACGCGAGGTGCGGCTCGCCTTCCTGCCCTTCTCGCACCTGTTCGCCCGCGTGTGCGACCTGTACTGCTGGGTCTACCGCGGCTCGCGGATGGTGCTGGCCGAGTCCCGCGAGACGATTTTCCGCGACTGCCAGACCGCCCGGCCGACCACCCTGAACGGCGTGCCCTACTTCTTCCAGAAGGCGATCGACCTGGCCCAGCGCGACGGCGTGCCGCTGCGTGGGCTGCTGGGCGGCCGTGTGCGGCGGTGCTACTGCGGCGGCGCGGCGTTGGCCGAGGACGTCCGGCGGCGGTTCGGCGCGGAGGGCATCCCCCTGCTGTGCGGCTACGGCCTCACCGAGGCGTCGCCCGTCGTCACCGTTTCGACCATCAAGGCGAACAAGCCGGGCACGGTCGGCAAGCCGCTGCCGGGCGTCCAGGTCCGCACCGCCGCGGACGGCGAGGTGCTGGTCCGCGGCCCGAATGTCATGCAGGGCTACGCCGGCCCCGACGGCGCGATCGACCCCCGCGCCACGGCCCAGGCGGTCCGCAACGGCTGGCTGCACACGGGCGACCTGGGCGCGATCGACGCCCAGGGCTTCTTGACGATCGTCGGCCGCAAGAAGGAGCAGCTGGTCCTCTCGACCGGCAAGAACGTGGCGCCCGCGCGGCTCGAGGCCCTGCTGGCGGCGTCGCCGTGGATTGAGCAGGTGGCCGTGGTCGGCGACGGCCGCAGCTGCCTGGGGGCGGTGGTGGTGCCCAACCCGCAGCGGCTGCGGGCGGAGGTCCGTCGCCGGCGGCTGTGGGTCTGGTCGAAGCGGCAGGCGCTGCGGCACCCGGCCGTGCGGCGGGTGTTCGCCGACGAGATCGCCCAGCGGCTCGCCGGCTGCGCGTCGCACGAGCAGGTGCGTGTCTTCCGGCTGCTGGGCCGGCCGTTCTCGCAGGAGCGTGGCGAGGTGACCGCCAAGCTGAGCCTCCGCCGCGCGGCCATCGAGCAGACGCTGGCCCGCGAGATCGCCGCCATGTACGCCGACCGCCCCGCCCCCACAAGCCGCTAGCCCAAGCCGCCGCCAAAAGCCAACAGCCAATCGCCCACCCATGCAGCACCGCGCGATCTACACCGACTACCCGTGGGCCGACCCCGACGTCGAGCGCGACATCTTGGCCGCGGTCGGGTGCGAGCTGGTGAGCTCGCCCGGCAAGACCGAAGACGTGCTGTGCGAGCATGTGGCCGACGTCGACGCGATCATGACCTGCTGGGCGCCGATCACCGCCCGGGTGATCGACGCCGCCAAGCGGTGCCGGCACGTGGCGCGGACGGGCATCGGCCTGGACAACATCGACGTGCCCCACGCCACGTCGCGCGGCGTGCTGGTGACCAACGTGCCGGACTACTGCACCGAGGAGGTGGCCGAGCACGCGCTGGCGATGATGTTCGCCCTGGGGCGGAAGATCGCCGCGTGCCACCTGGCCACCAAGCAGGGCCGGTACGACCTGGTGGCCGCCCTGCCCATCGACCTGCTGGGCGGCAAGACGGTGGGCGTCGTTGGCCTGGGGCAGACGGGCGCCGCGCTGGCCGCCAAGTGCGGCGCGCTCGGCATGCGTGTGATGGGGACCAACCGCTCCGGCCAGGCGCCCCGGGGCGTCGAGTGGGCGCCGCTCGACCGGCTGCTCGAGGCCAGCGACTACGTCTCGCTGAACCTGCCGCTCACCGGCGCCACGCGTCACCTGATCGGCCGCGAGCAGCTGCGGCGGATGAAGCCTACGGCGTTCCTGGTGAACACCGCCCGCGGCGGGCTGATCGACCACGACGCCTTGGCCGAGGCGCTTGATGGCGGCCGACTCGCCGGCGCGGCGCTCGACGTGCAAGAGACCGAGCCGCCCGACCTGGCCGCGGCGCCGATGAACGACCCGCGTGTGATCGTCACCCCGCACACGGCGTTCTGCTCGCCGCGGGCGATCCTCGAGCTCCGCCAGCGTGTCGCCCGGCAGACGGCCGATTTCCTCCAGGGCCGCACGCCAGAGAATGTGATCAACCCGCAGGTGCTGCCCGCGCGCGCCTGACGGTTGGCTGATGGGCGGCCCGGCGTGAACCGTTTTTCCGGCACAGGCGGCGCCGGCGGCGCGAGTGTTTTGACCGCCGCATGGGGGCGGCCTATATACCCCTGGGGAAGTGTCGAGTCGCCCGGCGAGCGGGCACAGAACCGCTCGCCTCGTGCCCTGCCCCAGCCGCCTACCGGCGACGCCCGCCTACCAACGACGCCCACCACCGGCGCCACTTTTGGCGCCCCCTTCGGCATGGACAAGCCACGCCCCTCGGGCGAACCCGCCAGCGAAACGCCGCCCGCTCCGGAGAGGCTCCGCGAGCTCCGCGAGCACGCGCAGGCGGTGCTGGCCCAGCAGCGTGGGCACGCGGCCGGCCTTGGCGACGCCGTCGAGCAGCACCTGCAGCGGATCGCCGACGAGGTGGGCGCCGCGGTGGCCGAGGAGCGCGAGCGGCTTGGCGCCGAGCACGACACGCTGGTGGCCCAGGCCAGCGAAACCCTGGCCGACGACCGCTCTGCATTCGAGGCCGAGCGTGGCGAGTGGGAGCAGCTCCGCGACCGGATCGAGGCCAACCTCGAGAAGCTCCGCGCGGGGCTGCAGTCTCAGGCGGAGGGGCAGGCGTCGCGTGGCGCCGAGCTCGCCGAGCAGGAAGAGCTGCTGGCCGAGGAGCGTCGCGAGCTGGGCGCCTGGGCGGCCGAGCTCGCCGAGGAGCGCGAGAAGCTTGAGCACCGCCACCGGGAGCTCCACGCCCAGCAAGAGCAGCTGGCTGCCACGCAGGCGGACCCGGCGACCGCCGACGCGGAGCTGGCCGAACGCGCCCGGCAGCTAGAGTCGCAGGCCGCCACCGCGGAACTGGAGCGGGGCCGGCTGAAGGCGGACCTCGAAGCGGAGCAGGCCCGTGTGGAGAAGGCCGCCGAGGCGGCCCGCAAGTACGAGGCGGACCGCAAGACGTGGGCCGCCCAGCGTGGCGAGCTCGAGGCCGAGCTGGCCGAGCTCGTCGAGGCGGCCGGCGAGGCGGGCCAGCGGCTCGCCCAGGCGGCCGACCTGCAGGACAAGTTCGACCTGGCCGTGCAGGACGTGCAGCAGCACCGCCGCCGGGTCGAGGAGCTGGAGCAGGAGCTGGCGGCCCGGCCCGCCGCCGGCGGCGACGAGTCGGCCGAGCTCGCCCGGCTGCGGGCCCAGCGGGACGACCTGCGTGACCGCTTGGCCGCGGCCGAGCAGCTGGCTTCGGCCGCCGCCGCCCCGGCCGAGCCGCCCTCGCAAGAGGTCGAAGACCTGCGGCGGCGGTTCGAGCTGGCCGTGGAAGACGTCCGCCAGCTCAAGACCGAGAACGCCGG
>JBCCQL010000116.1:0-8688 GCA_039024355.1 Planctomycetota bacterium | reverse complement strand
CGGCTGATAAACGTCGTCCGCATCAAGCCAGCCAACCAGCCCGCCGCCGGCCAGCTGCATGCCACGGTTCAGCGCCGCCGCCCTGCCGATGCCGGGCTCGGCGTGCAGCTCGAGTTGCCCCGCGTCCAGGCCCGCTTGGCGACTGGCGACCACTTCTAGCGAGTTGTCGGTGCTGCCGGCGTCGATCACCACGTGGCGGACGTCCAGGCCGTCGGCAGCCAGCTCTTCGCCGCACGCCCGCACGCTGGCGATGCACGCGTCTAGGTGGCGGCCTGCGTTCAGCGTGGGCGTGACGATGGTGACGCGTTGCATGGCTTGATCGGCGTTCACGATGGCGGTGGTCGTAGGCGGTGGTTGTGGGCGGGCGTGGGGTCGGGCCGTGTCAAGCGGCGGTGCTGATGCGGAAGCCGATGACCGGCACGCCCAGGCGGCGAGGGTCGCCCTCCGCGGCGTCCCAGGGCGTGCACTGCAGCTCGAGCCGCTGGTGCGGGCGGTCGACAAAGTGCTCCGGCCGCAACACAAACTCCAGCCGGTCCCCCGCCAGGCGGCAGTCTTCCAGCGGCAGCCACGCACGGTTCAGCCGCAGGCGTAGGGAATCGGCCAAGCTGTCGGCGTCGCGGAACGGCGCCAGCTGGATCTCGCCCCGTGCCGGGCCCTCTGCCGCATCCGGTGACGGGCGGCGGGCCAGCGGCAGCGTGATCGCCGCGGCCGGCATGCTCCAGCGGAACAGCGTGCCGCCGTACAGCTCGGGCGGGTAGAAGCCTTGGAGCGACTCCTCGGCCGCCGAGGCGAACGACAGCTCGCCGCCGCCGAGCCCCAGGCGCCGCTTGCAGGCGGCAACCCACTCGGCGGCGCCCACACGGCACAGCCGCCAGGCGTGGGTTGTGGCCGGTTCGCTGAGGTTGTTCGCCAGCCGCAGGTAGTCTGCCAGCCGCAGCGTGGGGTTGGTTCGCCGCGCGCGGAAGTAGCAGCACAGCTCGCCGGGCAGCGTCTGCCAGAACGGGTGCGATCCGCGTGGCCGCCGCGTCGCCAGCCGGTGCTCGATCCACTGGGCGATTGTGGCGTGCACCCCGCGCAGGGCGTGGCGTGCTCCGTCGGGCAGCTGCACGCCCGCGTGTTCGGTCAAGAACCGCAGCGTGCCCCGCAGCGGCAGCACCATGCCAAGCGCTTGCGCCGTGGCGGCCAAGCCTGGCCAGTTGATCCGGCGGCCGTCGGCGCGCAGGACCATGGCCGCGTCTACCAGCCACCGCAGCGGCGGCGTCGGGTTGTAGCGGGCGCCGTGCTCGCAGGTGTGCAGCAGCTGATCGGTAGGGCACAGCAGCCGGCAGCTTTCTGGCTGGCCCGGCGCCGGGATGCCACGCTCCCACAAGCCCCGCTGCTCGGCCGGCGAGAGGAACCGACCGTGGCAGAAGTCCCAGTGCAGGTCGAGCTCTGCCTGCGAGCCGGCCAGCCGCAGCGGCACGCTGTGCGTCACGGCCATCTGCTCGGGCGGCATGTCGAACAGCGGCCGCCAGCCGTTTTCGCTAAGCAGCCGCAACGCTTGCGGCGCCGCGGGCCGCTCGACCAGCACGTCGATGTCTTCCATGGCCCGCACGCCGGGCGGGTAGGCGGTGCCGTTGAGCGCGGCGCCCTTGAGCAGCAGCGTGCGGATGGCGTGGCGGTCCAGCAGCGCGACCACGCGGTTGAGCTCGCCCATCAGCAGCTTGTGACGGATCCAGCACCACCGCGAGACGCCACGCACCCGCTCGGCGTGCCGGGAGCGGACGCCCCACGCCTCCAGCCGGCGGTACAGCACCGGCAGCAGCTTGAAGCTGCCCGCGTCGAGCGTGTCGAGCGCCGTGCGTGCCTCCCAGCCCCGCCAGGCTTGCTCGGCGGCGCCGTCGTCCGGCAGCACGCAGGCCTGGATCAGCAGCCGCTGGGTTGGGTTGGGCCAGCAGCCGCATGGCCACTCAGGCGGCTTCATCGGCGCCCCCATCGGCGGGGGCGGTGTTTTCCTCTGCGGCGGCGCGGCGGCGGTCGAGGGCGGCCTTCACCAGCCGGGCGTAGTCTTTGCGGCTGCCGCGTGACCGCACGCCGGTGTTCGACGTGTGGATCCGGCGGTGGAAGACCACCTGCGGCACGGTGCGCGACTCGAAGCCCTGCTCCGTGGCCCGCGCGTGCCAGTCGATAAACTCGCCGACGTCCAGCGACGTCGAAAACAGCCCGGTCTGGGCAAACACCCGCCTTGCGGCAAGCATCCCGCTGGGCGATACGCCGGCGAGCGGCTCCGTGGGGCAGTGCAGCCCCGCCGCCACGTCGCGCGGCAGCTCCGGGCTGATGAACTGCTGGGCGAGGCCGAACACCACCGCGTCGCCGCCGGAGGCCGATAAGTGGCGGGCCTGGGCCTGCAGCTTGTCGGCCTCCCACCAGTCGTCGGCGTCGAGGAACGCGACGTAATCGCCCGTCGCTTCGAGCACGCCCGTGTTGCGTGCCGTGCCGATGCCCGAGTGCGGGATCGCCACGCACCGCACCGGCGGGCCGTACCCGCGGGCCACGTCGCCCGAGCCGTCCGTCGAGCCGTCGTCCACGACAATCACCTCGGTCACGGCCAGCGTCTGGCGCAGCACGCTGTCGATCGCCTCGGCCAGGTAGGCCCGGCAGTTGTAGACGGGGATGATGACGCTGACGTTCATTCGCGACGGACCGGGGGATGGCTTAAGGCGTTGCCGTGGTGTGCGACGGCGGTTACGCGGCGTGGCGGCGGTCCATGGCCCGCTTTACAACGCCGATGAAGTTCTTCTGCAGAAACGCCCGCTCGTTGGTCATGGCGCCCTGGTGCCGGCGGTAGAGCTGGGCGACGCCCGGGCTCGGCACTGCCGGCACGCCCAACTCGTCGCAGCGGGCCAAGAAGTCGACGTCCGCGCTGCACCGCTCGGCGGGGTTCAGCGTGCCGACGGCCTCAAACACACGCCGGCGGAACAGCCGGTTGGCCAGCGACGGAATCGGCCGCGGCGGGCCAAACGGGACGAAGCCCCGCAGCGGCGTGCCGTCCTGCTCCGCGTCCAGCGGGGCGAGCGTGGGGCCGGGCATGTAGACCTGCGTTTGGCCCACAACGATGTCGGCCTCGGGCGCGCACACGAGCAGCTCGGCCTGCTCACGCAGGCTGCCCGGCCCGCGGAGGTCGTCGCAGTCGAGGAACGTGATGGCGTCGCCGCCGGCCGCGACGATGCCGGCGTTGAGCGCCGTTGGCTGGCCACGGTTTGCTTGCCGAAAGCCGCGGACGGCGCCGCCGTAGGACGCGATAACCTCATCCGTCGCGTCGGTCGATCCGTCGTCGACCACCAGCATCTCGAGGCCGAAGCCCGCGGTGCTGAAACCGCTTTGGCCGAGGACGCTGTCGATGGCTTCGCCGAGGAACTGCTGGCCGGTGTACACGGCGCAGATGACGGAGACTTTCATGCCGCGGCCCTCCGGGCGAGCAACGATTCGATGGCGCCGAGGTTGGCCCCGTGGTCGGGCGACAAGTTCAGGCGGTAAGCCGGCACGCTGCGGATGAGGTCGGCCAGCATCGTGGCCTTCTCGGCCCGCTGGCCCGAGTGCATCAGCAGCGTGCTGGGCGCCAGCGCCCGGTAGGCCGCGGCGCGGTCGAGCGGCTCGACCCGCGGCTGCGCTACGCCGGCGATCCGCGGCACAATGACCGCCCGGAGTGCGGCGTCGCTGAGCAGCTTCGCGTGGTGCGACTCGGCGAGGTAAACGAGGTTCTTGTCCGGCACGCCGTGGGCGATCGCCCGCTCGTGCCGCTGGATGTGCGGGAAGGATTCGCGCATGTGCCCCGGCAGCAGCTTGCCCACGCTGTACAGGCTGGACAGCCACGGGGTGGGCGCCACCTGGGCGGCCACCAGGTCGTCGCCTAGCAGGCTCAGGTTCGAGCCAAGGCTGGCGAACGCCAAGGTCGACTTGCCCGACCCGCCGCGGCCGACAATCAGCGCGGCCGCGGGCTGGCCGCCGCTGCTAGAAGCCACGGCCGACCCGTGGCAGAGCAGCCGGCCGTGGTCCGTGAGCCACCAGTTGAAGATGGCGTCGAGCGGCGAGACACGCAGGTTGTGTGTCTCGGGCGACGGGCTCCACAGCGTGGCGGATTGCGTGCGTCGGTCGTAGGTGCAGATGGTTTCGGCCTGGGCGTTGAAGGCGGCGAAGCCCCGCTCGCCGCGGACGACCACCACTTCTTTGGCCCGCCACGTCTCACGCCCCGCCCACGGGCAGCCGTCGAGCAGCGGCCCGGCGTCGGGCGAGTGCCACGCTGTCACGCGTAGCCTGGGCGGCCCCTCGGCCGGTTGCAGGTGGCTCATCGCGCGGAAGACCGTGGCGGTTAGTGCCTGGTCGCTGCAGCGGACCTGCACCGGCAGCCCCGCGACGCAGAGCGTATGCTCGCCGGCCGGGCCGCCACCATCGCGGCCTTTCGTGGGCTGCCCGTGGCAGGCCTCAGCAGCCAGCCGGTCCGCCAGATCGAGGAACGCTTCGACGCGGCACGCGGCGCCGGCCGGCGTTGGCGTTGCCGTCGTGGTCGTCGTGGTCGTGGTTTCCGATCGCGTCGCCATGCGGTGCTTTTGGGCGTTGTTGCCGGGTCGTGCCGTGTGGTGTCGGGCTTTCCGCGCTGATCGGCCCGCAGATCGATCGCCGCGCGCGGTTAGGCGACAGACCGCTCGGGCCAGCCGGTGTCGTCGACGTCGTGGATGGGGTCTAGCACGATCAGGTCGTGCATGTCGTCGAACACCTCGAAGCTGGGCGCCTCGAAGCCAGGCTCGGCGAACGCCTGGTCGCCCGCTGCGGCAACAATCGGCGTGTCCTCCGCGGGGCCGTCGCCGGCCGGCTCGAGCAGGTCTTGCTCGATGACACGGTCGACAAACGAACGGATGCCCTCGGCCACCTTCTGGCCGGCGGTCGCGGCACTGGCCAAGTGGCCGGTCACTTGCTCGACGCTGTGCCCCTGGGCCAGCAGCACCCACAGGCGGCAGGCGGCGCCCTTCATCGAGAAGTACTTGCCGGTGGAGAAGTGGATGACCACGGCCTCGTCGTCGAACGTGTCGTACGACACGCGGCCTTCGTTCAGCCGGTAGGTTTCGGGCACGCGGCGCCTCGCTGTTCGGTGGCGGATTGAGGGGAGCGCTGGGCCGCTCGGCGGCGGCCCAGCGGGCTTGTACCAGCGGCCGCCAAGAGCGGGAAGATCAGCCGGCCGCGGCGCGCAGGCTCACGCGGCGTCGGCGGGCTGGCCGGGGGCTGGGGTGGGCGGCCCCGCGGCCGATGGGGCGGCCGATGGGGCGGCCGGGCTGGCCGCCGCCGCTTGGTTCATAAGCCGCCGCCGCTCGGCCAGGCCGTGGTCGCAGCGGGCCTTGCCCGGGCTTTGCTCGTAGTACAGCCGGTTGTTGGTGCCGACGCCGTCGGGCGAGAAGCTCGGCGCCGGCTCGTGCCACAGGTGGTAGGCCTGCGTCCACGGCAGGATGGACATCGACCGCACGCCAATCAGCGAGAGCCGCCGCTGCAGGTCGCGGTCTTCCCATCCCCAGCCCACAAACTGCTCGTCGAAGCCGTTGATCCGCTCCAGGTCCTCGGCCCACACGGCGATGTTGCTGCCGGTGAGCCGGGGCCGCATGGGCACCCGCAGCCAGCTGTAGACCCGGCCGCGGCGTGCCTTCAACCGGATGCGTTTCTTCTCGCTCTCCGGGGCCCAGCCCTGGAAGGCGCCGCTGTAGATGGACTCTTCGCCCACCCACTGCGTGGTGGTTTGGTCCAGCCGGTAGCAGTCGCCGGCCATGACGCGGCCGGGCCGCCGCCGCCGCAGGTGGGTGGCGATGTGGTCGGGCGGCAGCAGGCAGTCGCCGTCGGTGAACAGCAGGTAGGGCGCCCGGGCTGCGGCGGCGCCCTCGTTCCGGCAGCGGGACAGGCGGAAGCCGTCGTGCGGGTGGGTGGTCATCGCCACGCGGAACGGCACGCCGTCGGCGAACGCCTGCACCGTGTCGTGCGTCGAGTCGGTCGACCCGTCATCGCAAACCACCACCTCGAACCGCCCGTCGGCGCCACGCTGCGCGGCGATGGACGTCAGGCAGCGGCTCAGGTGCTGCGGCCGCTGGTAGGTCGAGACCACGATCGAGATCTCAACCGGCGGTGCTGGGCGTGCTGTCACGGCCGGTTTCGGGCGCCGTGCCGGGTGCTGTGCCGCGTGCTGTTTTGGGGGCGTTGTCACAGGCGATGCTCGCTAGGGAGTGCTCGCTGGCCGGGTTGGGCGCGGAGTGTAGGGCCGGGCGCCGGGCCACCCAAGGCCATTGTGGGGAGCGCCAGCGGTGCTAGACCGCTGCGAACGGCCGGCTGAAAAAGAAGCACGCGTGGCCGCGGGTTGGTATCGGCTGCGCGGCAAACCGCCTGCCCGTCTTTCGGATCGGTTTATGGCCGCGGTTGCCCAGTCATTGCTGGCCTTGTGCCCGAGACGCGCCGCCGCTTAACTGCCGCCGCGTTGCGGCCCGGAGCCAACGCAGCCCCCGCTTTCGGTGAGCCGACCTCCGCCGCGGCGCCGAAGAACAACCGTGAGAAGTCCGACACGGCACCCCAGCGCGAGGCGTCCAGGTGGCACGACCCACAGCGATCATCTTGCCGACGCTCGGCCGCCCGCACCGCGTGGCGCCGCTGCTAGCGAACATCGCCGAGGCCACCAGCGGCCCGCACCGCGTGTACTTCGTCGCCGAGCCACACGACACGGCCACTATCGAAGCGGTCGAGGCGTCCCCGGCCGAGCTGATCCTGAACCGCGGGCCCGGGTCGTACGCGTCGTGCATCAACACGGCTTACCACGCTACGAGCGAGCCGTTCTTCTTCACCGGCGCCGACGACATCCGCTTCACGCCCGGTTGGCTGCCGGCGGCCCTGGCCGAGATGGACGATCCGGCGATCGGCGTGGTCGGCACCGTGGACCCGCTGCACGAGTTCCCGGACCAGTCGACGCACTCGCTGGTCCGGCGCCGGTACATCGCCGAGGAGAGCGGCTGCTTCGACCTGCCGAACACCGTGCTGTACCCGTACCACCACGGCTACTGCGACACCGAGTTTCTGGCCGTCGCCAAGGCCCGCGGCGCGTACGTCTACTGCGAGCAGAGCCGCGTCGAGCACCATCACCCCGGCTGGGACTGGCTGGGCAACGTGCGGAGCGACGATGAGCGGTACGACGCCACCTACGCCAAGGGAAACAGCCGCCACTGGGAAGACCTGCAGACCTTTCTTAGCCGCTCGCGGGCCTGGTCTTCGCGGCTAGAGCCGAACTCGCCGGCTACCCGCAGCCTGCTGAAGTTCTTGCGGCGTAACCGCGGCCTGCGGGGCCGCTTGCGGTACGCCTACCGCGCAGCAGGCGACGCGACCGGTTTAAGCCTGGCCGCGCGGCGGCTTCGGCGAATAATGCGTCGCGACGCGGCCTGAGCGGGCCGCGGTTGCAAGTCCGCAGCGAGTAGATGATCGTGTATGGGCCAGCCAAGTGGCGGCCTCCCGCCGGCGGTTCCCCGCTTTCACGATCGCGGTTCCCTTGCACACGTAGGCAAAAACTATGGACACGGTGCACGTTGTCATTGTCGGCGGAGGGTTCGCCGGCCTCGCGGCCGCCAAGGCGTTTGCGGGGGATGAGCGTGTGCGTGTCACGCTGATCGACAAGCGGAACCACCACCTCTTCCAGCCGCTGCTGTACCAAGTGGCGATGGCCGGTCTGAGCCCGGCGGACATCGCGGCGCCGATCCGTGCGATCCTGTCCGGCGCCAAGAACGTGAAGGTGGTGTGCAGCGAGGTGACCGGCGTGGACTGCGCGGGCCGGGTGCTGCAGACGACCCACGGTCCCGAGACGTTCGACTACCTCATGCTGGCCTGCGGGGCCACGCACGGCTACTTCGGCAACGAGGCGTGGGAGGAGTTCGCTCCGGGGCTGAAGACCATTGAGCAGGCGACCGAGATCCGCACCCGCGTGCTGTGGTCGTTCGAGCAGGCCGAGCTGACCGACGACGCCGACGAGCGGCGCCGGCACCTGACTTTCGCGATTGTCGGCGGCGGGCCCACCGGCGTCGAGCTCGCCGGCGCCATCGGCGAGATGAGCCGCTTTACCCTCGCCAAAGACTTCCGCAACATCGATGCGCGCAGCGCGCGGGTGATTCTGGTTGAGGCCGGACCACGCATCCTGCCCATGTTCGACGAGAAGCTGTCGTCCAAGGCCATGCGGTTCCTCGAGCAGCTGGGCGTTCAGGTGTGGACTTCCAGCCGCGTGATCGGCATCGACGAGCGCGGCGTCGAGCTCTCCGGCGAGCGGATCAACGCCGGCACCGTGCTGTGGGCCGCGGGCGTGCAGGCCTCGCCCATCGGCAAGCTGGCCGGGCTCGAGTGCGACCGGGCGGGGCGGATCGTCGTCGGCCCCGACCTAGCGACGCCCGAGCACCCGCACGTGTTCGTAGCCGGCGACCAGTGCGCATTCCGCGACGCCAAGACCGGCGAGCAACTGCCGGGCCAGGCGCCCGTGGCCGTGCAGCAAGGCCAGCACGTCGCGAAGGCGATCCTACGCGACCTGAAGGGCAAGACACGCAAAGACTTCGCCTACTTCGACAAGGGGCAGATGGCTACCGTGGGCCGCGGCCGGGCGATCGCCGAGGTGGGCAAGTTCCGCTTCGCCGGCTACTTCGCCTGGCTGGT
>JBCCQL010000115.1:0-8739 GCA_039024355.1 Planctomycetota bacterium | reverse complement strand
GTTCGCAGGCTCGCGTAGCTGGCCAAGGTATCCCGAGCCGTCTTAGAGTCGAGAGCCCAAGTCGACGCTCCAACCCGGGCATGCTCGTGCGTGATGCGAAGGAGCTCTTCGCTGTAACGAATGGTCTTGGGAGACAACCGGCCCCGAAAGCCCTCGAGCGTGATTCGAGCCCCTTCTAAGACCGAGACAAAGTCACGCTTCCCGTCCCGCAGCGCGGCGGAGCGGTACCGGCTGCGGGCGGGCCGGGCCATTGTCGAGGCGGCGGACCAGGTGCTCGCTGGCCGCGCCGCCGATCGGCACAAGGCCGCCGCGCTGGAGATGAAGTTCCAGGCCCTCAAGGTGCTGGACGGCTTGGGCGACAGCGCTGCACGCGGCGCCGCCGAGCGGCTGGCCGTCGAGCTGCAATCGGACGCCAACGCGGCGGTCGCGCTCACCGCTTTGCGGCTGTGCCTGGCCGATCGGCTGCCGGCGTGGCGGACGCTGCCCGAGACGCAAAAGGCGGCGACGCTCGACGGCGTAGCGGGGCTAGTCGTTTCGCACCCGCCCTCGGTCGACCAGCTGACGCTGCTGACCGATCTGGCCGACAAGCTGGGCGACACACCCGACCGGGGCCGCGTGCTGCGGGCGGTCGAGCCGCTGCTGCCGAGGTTCGAGCCGCTGGCCCGCGCCGGGCGTGGCGCCGTTGCAACGGGCGGCGGGTCGGGCGGCGGCGCCGCGGCAGAGAAGCTCGCCGCGCTGCGGGGCGTGCTGCGGCGCCTCCGGCTGCCGGGCGAGCCGATCGAAGTCGACGGGCGGCTGCTCAGCGGCGAGCCGGTCGACTGGGCCGGCTACCGCGGCAAGGTGGTGCTCATCGACTTCTGGGCCGCGTGGTGCGGCCTGTGCCACGCGGAGCTGCCCAACCTGCAGCGGCTCCACAAGGCGTACGCGGGCCGGGGCTTCGCCGTGCTGGGCGTCTGCCTCGACGAGGACCCGCGGCGGGCCGAGGCGTTTCTTGCCCGGCACGGCGTCGGCTGGGCCACGCTGCTGCCCGGCGACGAAGACCAGCGCGGCTGGCGGCACCCCATGGCCCGCAGGTACGGGGTGCGCGACCTGCCGCGGGCGATCCTGGTCGGTCGCGACGGCCGGGTGATCGACACCAACGCCCGCGGCGAGGCGCTCGAGGGCCAGCTCGCCCGCTTGCTGGGCGCCCAAGAGCCGCCGCCGCCCGGCGGGCAGGCCGCTAGCGGCGTGGCCGAGTCCGACGCGGCGCCCGCCACGGCAGCCACGCGTGTCGGCGGTGGTTGACGGGCCCGGTGACGCGGATCAAGGGCCGGCGACCGGCGACCGGCGGCCCGGCGCGTGGTATCGCTCAGCCCGTAGATACCGCGTACGATGGCGGAATGGTGAACCGCCCGACACCACCGCCGCGACCGCTACTCGCCGAGCGTTCACAACACACCGCACCGCAGGATTCTAGCGGCCGGCGGCCGGCGGGGCTTTGGCGCCGTGTGCTGGCCGCCGCCCTGCTCGCATCCGCCTGCGGAGGCGCTGAGGAGCGTGTGTCAGCGGCCGAACCGACCGCCGCCGCCACCCGGTCGGCGGGCCCCGCCGGGCGGGCCGTTGGCGTGCTGATAGAGAACCCGCTCAACGCCGACCGGGCGATGGGCTACCTGGAGCGGGTCTGCGCGATCGGGCCGCGGCCGTCGGCCAGCGAGGGCATGAGGCGGCAGATCGCCCTGCTGCGGAAGCACTTCGAAGGCCTCGGCGGGCAGGTCCGCACGCAGTCGTTCTTGGCGCCCAACCCGCTGGGCGGGGCGAAGGTGCGGATGACGAACCTGATCGTCCGCTACCGGCCAGAGCTCCAGCGCCGGGTGCTGCTGTGCGCCCACTACGACACACGCCCGCTGCCGGACCGCGACCCGGACCCGGTTAAGCGGCGGCGGGGCGTGTTCGTCGGGGCCAACGACGGGGCGAGCGGCGTGGCGTTGCTGATGGAGCTGGCCCACCACATGCCGATCCTCTCGGGCGACGTCGGCGTCGACTTGGTGATGTTCGACGGCGAGGAGTATGTCTTCCGCGAGAACCGCGACCGCTACTTCCTGGGCAGCCAGTGGTTCGCGATGCAGTACAAGAAGCGTCGGGCCGGCTACCGCTACGAGTGGGGCGTGCTGCTCGACATGGTGGGCGACGCCGACCTGCGGCTGCTGCAGGAGCGGCTCAGCTGGACGTGGCGCGACACCCGGCCGCTGGTGCGGGACATCTGGGCGACGGCCGCCCGGCTGGGCGTGCGCGAGTTCGACCCGCGGGTGATGAAGACGCCCGTGCGGGACGACCACGTGGCGCTGCGTCAGTTCGGCAAGATCCCGTGCATCGACATCATCGACTTCACGTACCCGCACTGGCACACCGAGGCGGACACGCCGGACAAGTGCTCCGGCGAGTCGCTCGCCAAGGTGGGCTGGGTGGTGCTGGAGTGGCTCCGGGCGCTCGACGCCGAAGGCGTGCAGGGACTCGACGCCGAAGGCGTTCAGGGACGCGACGCCGAAGGCGTGCAGGGACTCAACGCCCAGAGCGCCCGGCAACCGCGCGCCGAAGGCGCCCAGCGACCCGACGCGGGAGGCCAGCCTTGACCGCCCTTTTGTCGCTGCTGCTGCTGGGCCTGTCCGGCTGGCTGATCGACCAGCACCGCACGGTGTGGGCCCAGGCCCGCGGCGCCGCCCCGCCGGGCGGCCGGCGGCTACGGTTCGCCCGCGGGCAGTTCTGGCGGCGGATGATCTCCAGCTCGACGATCGGCCTGGTCGGCCTTCTGGTGGCCCTGCGGCCGGTGGTGCCACGCGAGCCGCTGCCGATGACCGTTTATCTGGCGGCCCTGCTGCTGGGCTGCCTGCTGATCGTCGCCGGCGGCGTGGCGGACGCCTACGCCGGGGCCCGCTTCTACCGCGAGACGGTGCGGCGGCAACGCGTCCGGCAGGCAGAGCTGGCGGTAGAGCTGCTCGCGGCCCACAAAGACCGCGGCGAAGCGTCGGCCGAAGACGCTTAGCCGCCGCCAGCCGCCATCAACCCCGACCCCGACCCCGAGGCGGCCGCCCGACATGGACCCACTCCGCGCCGCCATCGCCTGTGTGCCGCTCGCGGCCTACCTGCTGCTGATGGGCGTCGTAAACCTGCGGCGCCGGCCGATGCTCACCACCGGCGGCGCCGACCTGGTCGCCCTGGGCCTGGGGCTCACGGGTTTTGTGTTCATCGGGCCGATCGAGCTGTTCCACCTGCCGCCGCGGGCGTCCGGCCTGGGCGGGTACGCCTGGCTCTTCTGGCTCGTCCTCTACTGGACCGGCCTGGCCCTGGCAGCCATGGTGCTGCGCCCGCGGCTGGTGATCTACAACGCCGGCCTGGACCAAGCGCGGCCCGCCGTGGCCCAGGCCGTCTCGCAGCTCGACCCCGACGCCCGCTGGGCGGGCGACAGCGTGGTGCTGCCCCGGCTGGGCGTGCAGATGCACCTCGAGGCGTTTGGCGTGATGCGCAACACGTCGCTGGTGGCCAGCGGGGGCGAGCAGAACCTGGAGGGCTGGCGCCGCCTCCGCAAGGCGGTGTCCCGCGCCCTGGCGCCGCTGGCCGTGCAGCCCAACCCACGCTCGGTCAGCTTCTTCATCATGGGCGGCTTCTTGACGGGCGTCGTGCTGGTGCGCCTGACGATGCTGCCGCTAGAAGTCGCCAAGGCCCTGGGCGAGGTCTTCGCCTACTGACGGCCGGCCGCTCGTTCGCCTGTTCGGCCCCGCCGCTCCGCTCTGCGCCGGCCTACGGCGCCGCGTCCTCGGGCAGGCCGAAGAAGTCGAGCCACCAACGCAGGTACTCCTCGTCGGTGGTGTCGCGGGGCAGGCCCTTGTCGTCCAGGTGGCGGTAGCGCCCCACCTCTTCGTACCACGCGATCGAGGGCTCGGCGTCCGGGTCGGGGTCGCCGCCGCGGTCGCTGGTTGCTTCCATCCAGGCTTCTAGCCGCTCACGCATCCGCTGGATGTCGGCCGCGTAGGCGGGGTCGGCCGCCAGGTTCTTAAGCTGGTAGGGGTCCGCTTCGAGGTCGTACAGCTCCTCGTCGGGCCACGCGTCGGCCAGGTTCGGGTGGCCGGTCATGCCCTTGGCCCGCATGATCTCGAGCAGCACCTCGGTGGGCCGCTCCTGCTTGCTGTACCAACAGCTGTGCAGGCCGAAGTAGCCGGGCGGCGCCACCAGGTTGCGGATGTAGGCCAGCCGGCCCTCGCGGATCATCCGCATCCGCTGCGGCACGTTCGAGTTGCGGTCCATGGCGCTGTGCACCGCGTCGCGGCCCTGGAAGCCGGCGGCCAGCATGTCGACGCCCTGCAGGTGCGCCAGGCGGGGCGCCGAGAGGTCGATGCCCGCGGCGGCGATCGACGCGGCCGTCACGTCCAGCATGCTCACCAGGCCCCGGTTCACCGTGCCGGGCGCCAGGTCAGGCCGGCCGCGGCGGAGGCCCTCCGGCACACGCACCACCAGCGGCACGTGGCAGCCGGCGTCGTAGCCGGTGC
The DNA here is from genome assembly GCA_039024355.1 of Planctomycetota bacterium. GTDB lineage: Bacteria > Planctomycetota > Planctomycetia > Pirellulales > Lacipirellulaceae > JBCCQL01. Next base: position 4,219 of record JBCCQL010000115.1, on the reverse strand, counting down.
CCTTGGCGCGGGTGAACTCTCGGCCGTTGTCGCCGAAGAAGAAGACGATGGTGTTGTCGGCCAGGCCGTCGGCGGCCAGCCGGTCGAGCACGGCGCCGATCTTCCGGTCCGCGGTCTCGATCGAGGCCAGGTAGTCGGCGTAGTCGGCGCGGGTGAGCGGGTGGTTGGGCAGGTCGCCGGGCAGCTCTAGCTCTTCGCGCCGCGACAGCCGCTTGTTGGCGCCGCGGAACGGGCGGTGGGGCTCGTACAGGTTGACCTGCACAAACCAGGGCTTGCCGCCCGCCTGCCGCCAGTCGTTGCCGTCAAACACATCCTCGAAGCGGAGCGGCTCGCCCGAGTCGCGGGCGAAGTTGAAGTCGAACTTCCCGTTGCCGTCGAACGTGTCTTTGGCGTCGCCCACAAAGTAGCCGGCGTCGCGGAAGTAGTGGGTGACGGGCCGCACGCCCTCGGGCAGCGGCCGCTTGCTCTTCTGCAGCGTGCGGTGGTGCATGCCCAGCGGCAGCGACGTCTGGTACACGCCGGTGATCATGCCCGTCCGCGATGCGCTGCACACCGGCGCGGTGGTGTAGGCGTTGGTGTACAGCACGCCCTGGGCGGCCAGGCCGTCCATGCGGGGCGTGCTCACCGCGGGCGTGCCGTAGGCGCCCATGTCGTCGCTCTGGTCGTCGGTGATCACCCACAGGATGTTCGGCGGCGCGGCCACAGCAACCGGCCCGGCGAAACCGCCCGCGAGCAAGCAGCAGGCCAACACGCCCAACGCCAACGGGCCCACGGCCAGCGGGCTCAGCGGGGACGGGCCAAGCAGGAACCGGAGGAGCACGCGGCGTGCAGGGAGCGTCATAGCAAGTGTCCCGAACAGAGAGGAGGCGCCGGCCGGCCAGGCGACCAGCCGATCCGAAGAGCAGAGACGGACGCGCCGCGGCCCGTCCGCTTGCCCGCGTATTGTAACCCGCCGGCACGCCGGGCTGTCACCCACGAGGGCAGAATCGGCCCTAAGGCCTAGCCGCCGGTCGGAGTGTCTGAGCAACACCTCGGGCGTTTGCGGCGGAAGAGTCGTCGACGCCAAGGCACAAGAGCTCGGGCGAAGGCTCCCCCACCTCAAGGCCCTCGCCCGCAACCCCACCATCCTCGAGCGCGACGCGGTTTTCGGCTGACGGTACGGAAGGCCCTTTTACAAGCCAGGTCGCCCCCACCTTCAGGAATTCGTAGACACCTTCGGCGGCGCCCCCAGCCGAGTCACACCGAGCGAATCCCTACGCGTTTTCGCTCCGCCGGGAATGTAGCCGCTTCAAGTGGTTTATGCGGGGGCTTGTCGTGCGGCTCTATGCGAGGCGCTGCACACGAGGACAGAAGCTAGTGGAGCCGCCCCTGATCCGGAGCTACACTGCCCAATACCCCAAAGCTTTGCGCATCATATGAGGCGAAGGAACACCAGATGAAGAAGTGGCCCCACCGTTCCCTGCTGCCCGCCTTGCTCCTCGGCGCGTGCGTGTGCCCCACGGCCTGGACGCAGGACCTGACGTACGAAGCCGATCCCTTCCGGCAGCTCGAAGAGATCTTGCCGACGCCTACGGAAGTTCGTTTAGCGTCCGGCAAGCCCGGCCCCAAGTACTGGCAGCAGCGGGCCGACTACGTCATCTCCGTCACGCTCGACGACCAGCGGCAGCGGCTGCGTGGCGAAGAGGTGATCACATACCACAACCGCTCGCCCCACGAGCTGAACTACCTGTGGGTGCAGCTGGACCAAAACCGGTTCCGCCCCGACTCAGACAGCATGATGGCGGCGGCGGCGCCCCCGATGGAGAGGCTCTCGTACCGGGCGCTGCGGTCCATGCTCGACCGGGCGGCCTTCGAGGGTGGTTGCGACATCAAGTCCGTCGCCGATGGCGACGACCAGCCCCTGGACCACACGATCGTCCGCACCATGATGCGCGTCGACCTGCCTGAGCCCCTCGCGCCGGGCCAGTCGACCGTGCTGAAGATCGCCTGGGAACACAACATCGTCGACGCAAAATCGCAACGCGCCCGCGGCGGCTACGAGTTCTTCGAAGAAGACGGGAACTACATCTACGAGATCGCGCAGTGGTTTCCGCGCATGGCCGCGTACACCGACTACACCGGTTGGCAGAACAAGCAGTTCCTCGGGTCGGGCGAGTTCACCCTGGAGTTCGGCGACTACGAAGTCGAGATCACGGCGCCCGCCGGCCACATCGTGTCCGCCACCGGAGAGCTGCAGAATCCAGAAGAGGTGTTGACCGAGCAGCAGAGGGAGCGCCTGGCCGCCGCGCGCGGGTCGGACGATATCCACTTCATCGTGACGCCCGAAGAAGCCAAAGCGAACGAGACGCGCAAGCCCGATGAGGGCACAAAAACCTGGAGGTTCTCCGCGACGAACGTCCGCGACTTCGCCTGGGCTTCGTCGCGGAAGTTTATCTGGGATGCGCTCGCCCACGACAACCAAGGCGACGACGTGCTCTGCATGAGCTTCTACCCCAACGAGGCGGAGCCCCTGTGGAGCAAGTACTCAACGCGGGCCATCGCCCACACGCTGGACGTGTACTCCCGCTACACGTTCAAGTACCCCTACCCGACGGCGATCAGCGTCAACGGCCCCGTCTACGGCATGGAATACCCGATGATCTGCTTCAACGGGCCACGCCCTGAGGAGGACGGCACCTACTCCCTGCGCACCAAGGCCGGGCTGATATCCGTCATCATCCACGAGGTCGGGCACAACTACTTCCCGATGATCGTGAACTCGGACGAGCGGCAATGGACCTGGATGGACGAGGGGGTCAACACGTTTTTGCAGTTCTTGGCCGAGGCGGAGTGGGAGGAGAAGTACCCGTCATCCCGCGGGCAGCCGCGCCGGATCACGGGCTACATGGCGTCCTCCAGGCAGGTGCCGATCATGACCAACTCGGAGTCGCTCCTGCAGTTCGGCAACAACGCTTACGCCAAGCCCGCCACGGCGTTGGTCGTGCTACGCGAGACCGTGCTCGGCCGCGAGTTGTTCGACTTCGCGTTCCGTGAGTACGCGAGGCAATGGGAGTTCAAGCGGCCGGAGCCGGCCGACTTGTTCCGCATCATGGAGGACGCCTCGGGCGTCGATCTCGACTGGTTCTGGCGTGGCTGGTTTTACACGACCAAGCACGTCGACCTGGGCATCAAGTCGCTCCGGCTCTACGAGATCGATACACGCGACCCGGGCGTAGAGAAGCGGATCAAGAAAGAAGAGCGGGCCGACGAAGAGGGGCGGGACATCACTTCGCGGCGTAATGCAGACATCGAGAAGTTGGTCGAGCGTTTCCCCCACCTTAAGGACTTCTACAACGACTACGATCCGCTCGATGTAACCAAGGGAGAGCGTCGGGAATACGAAAAGCTGCTCGAAGGCCTGGAAGAGGAGGAGCGAGACCTGCTCAGCCTCCGGAAGAAATTTTATGTTGTCGATCTGCAGAATGTGGGCGGCCTGGTCATGCCCGTCATCTTGCGGGTGACTTTCAGCGACGGCGGCAGGGAAACGCTGCGGCTGCCGGCGGAGATCTGGCGGCAGAACCCCAAGGCGGTGTCGCGGCTCATCATCACCGACCAAGAGATCCAGACGATCGAGCTAGACCCGGACCTGGAGTCCGCCGATACCGACCGCCAGAACAACACGTGGCCACCGAAGCCGGTGGAGTCGCGCTTCCAGCTGTTCAAACGAGATAAGCCCAAGAACCCGATGCAGCGGGCGATTGCGGAGGGGCGGCGGGACAGCGAGAAGGACGCCAAAGGCGGTGCCGCCAGCGACGGGCCTTCCAGCGACGGGCCTGCCGGCGACGGGGAGGAGTAGTCGCATGCCCAAGCCTCGGATGGGAGCTTTCGTCTGGCCGTTGATTGGGGTGCTTGCCGCGACAGTCCCGGCGAGCGGTCATCCGGCCCACGAAACGAATGCGGAGATGGTTTGGAACGCCCGCACCCGATCGCTAGAGGTGGCGCTGCAACTACGCGGGACCGACCTGGAAGCGGCGCTACGCAACGGCGGCGCCCAGGTAACCGACCTGGATGCCGGCACGGCCGTGGACGAGTCGATCCGGGCGTACATCGACGGGGCGTTCACGGTGCGGTCACCGGCGGGCGATCCCGTCGCCTGCCGGTACGCCGGCAAGAGCGTCAAGCCGCGGCGTGTCTGGCTCTATTTCGACTTCCCGCTTGCCACGAGCGAACCGTTTGGGGC
>JBCCQL010000114.1:0-8746 GCA_039024355.1 Planctomycetota bacterium | reverse complement strand
GCCGGTGCTACCACGCCTCGCCGCACCCTCGTCGCCTGGCTGGCGGCGCCCGTGTGCTGGCGGCAGCAACTACGAACAACGACCCATTCGCCTCGGCGGAGATACCGCGATGACCACCGGCGCCCGCTCTCGTCCCACCTGTGTAGCCGTGCACCCCGCGGGGCTCGGCCGCCTTCCGCTCGGCTTCACGCTGGTGGAGCTGCTGGTGGTGATCGCCATCATCGGCATGCTGGTCGCCCTGCTGTTGCCGGCGGTTCAAAACGTGCGGGCCGTCGCGCAGCAGGCCGAGTGCCTGAACAACATGAAGCAGCTGGGCCTCGCCGCCCAGAGCTACGACACCAGCCGCGGCGAGCTGCCCGGCTACCTGCAGCCGGTCAAGCGGAGCGGCGTGAACACGTTTGCCCGCCTCAACGGCGGCACGCTCGCCGCGTCGCGTCTGGGCGATACCAACGCCCGGGCCGAGTCCCGCCTGAGCATGTTCGCCGTGATGATGCCGAACCTCGGCCGGCAGGATTACTGGGACGCGATCGTCGAGGCGGGCAACACGTTTGAGATCCGGCCATACGAAGTGCTCGTCTGCCCGTCCGACACCGAGCTGGGCAGCATCAAGACCAACGCCGGCACGTCGTACGTCGGCAACACCGGCGCCTGGGACTGGCAAGACGGCGCGTACCTGACGCCCACCAGCACCACGGGCGACACCAAGGCCAACGGCCTGTTCCACAACCGCGTGGACGGGCGGGTGAAGCTGCGGTTGAGCGGCGTCCGCGACGGCCAGTCAACCACCCTGATGTTCTCCGAGAACCTGCACAAGAACGCGCTGTACAGTTGGGCCGGCGTCGCGCCCGCGTCGCTGGGGCAAGACTTCACCGGCATTGGCGAGCAGCACTTCGGCATGGTGTGGATCACGGCGGCCGGGTCGACGTCCGACGTGCCGTTCGAGACCCTCATCGTGTCGGCCGACACGCCGCTGACAACCGACGCCCAGCAGCGGCCCTTCAACCAAGAGGTAGACGGCGAGTTCCTCGACGACCGCCCGCACTTCGCCCGCCCGGCCGGCAACCACCCGGGCGACCAGTTCAACGTAATCTTCGCCGACGGGCACGGCACGGCGTTGAGCCGCGACCTGGATTACGTCGTATACCAGCAGCTGATGACGCCCAGCGGCGCCAAGGCGGTGGACCCGTTCAACCACGGCAACATCACCTCGGCGCCCATGCAGCTGTACCGCACGGCCCCGCCGGTGGCCGCAACCGACTTCGAGTAGGCCGCCGGTGCTGCAGAAGAGCGCCCTCGCGGGGAAATCATCACGCTTCCCCAGCAAACCCCCACGCAGCAGCGCGTGGAGTGGAGAATCCAGCAGCCCACGCCGCGAGGCGTGGGCCCCGCCCTCGCGGGCGGGGCTGCAGCCCACGTGGTTCCACACCCTTGCGTGACTGGCCAGACCCCCCTGCCCTAACGCGTCTGCGTCTCTCTCGCTCTCACCGGAAGTCCCTCCCACGGCCAGCAAGAAGAAAAAAGCGAACAAGGCGGACGAGAACCCCAACGAGCGGGTGATCGCCCAAAACCGCAAGGCCCGGCACGAGTACGAGGTGCTGGAGCACCTGGAGTGCGGCATCGTGCTGGTGGGCAGCGAGGTGAAGAGCCTACGCAACGGCCGGATGTCGCTCGACGAAGCCTACGGCCGGGTCGACCGGGGCGAGGTGTGGCTCTTGGGCTGCGACATCCAGGAGTACACGTTCGCCAACCAGCAGAACCACGAGCCCCGCCGGCGCCGCAAGCTGCTGATGCACCGCCGGGAGATCAAGAAGTTCGCCGCCCAGGCCTACGAGAAGAACCTGACGCTGGTGCCGCTGAAGATGTACTTCAAGCAGGGCAAGGCCAAGGTGCTGATGGGCGTCTGCCGCGGCAAGAAGACGTACGACAAACGCGAGTCGCTCAAAAAGAAGGCCATGCAACGCGACATCGACCGCGCGATGCGGTCGCGGTGAAACCGCGGAAAATAGAAGAGTGAAAGGTGAAGGGTGAAGGGTGTTAGTCTGCGGGCTTGGCTTTCACCTTCTTCACGATAGCGGTCAGCACCCGGACGATTTCGTCGGCCTCCTGGAGCAGCCCGGCGAGTTCCACGCCCGCCGCGGTGTTTGTTTCCTTAATGACCCGCAGCCAATAAAGCGATTCGCGGGCTTCTTTAAGAGCGATCGAGTACTTCGAGCAAAAGTCGGCCCGGCTTTGGCTGCCTTTGCCCTCTTCGACATTCGCCCCGACCGACGTGCCGGATCGGAGCAGCTGCCGTGAAAGCGTCCAATTCACACCGGGCTTCTCGTCCAGGGTGCGGCAGAAGCGGACGATGCGCACCGCGAACTCGAATGAGCGGTTCCCGATTTCAGGAGGCCTTTTGTCGGCGTTCTGGTCTGTCTTGCTAACGCTTCACCCTAGCCCTTTCACTCTTCACCTTTCACCCTTCACACTTCGACAGGATCGCGGCGGCGGCTTGGCCCGTGGTGTTGTAGTTCACCGCGGCGACGCATGGCTTGTCGGTCGGCGCGGTGTCGGTGGCGACGTTGATGGGGCAGTCCGGGCCGGTCTGGTGGTGGTTGATCGTGGCCGGGGTGACGCCGTGCTGCTGGCCCAGCTGGCTGATGCCCAGCTCCCCCGCGCCGCCGGCGGCGCCGAGGTTGCCCAGGTAGCTCTTGGGCGCCGTGACGGGCGTATCGCCCACGGCCTGGGCGATGGCCCGGGCCTCGATCGCGTCCTCGGCCGGCGTGCCCAGGCCGTGGGCGTTGACCGACCCGATCTCACCCCGCGACACCCCTGCGCGGCCCATCGCCTGGGCAAGGACGCCGGCGATCACCCCCTCGGTGATCCGCCCGCCGGCAACACCGCTACCAGCACTACTGCCGCTGGCGACGCCCAGCACCTCGGCCAGGGGCGCCGCGCCGCGGCGCCGGGCGTGGGCGCCGCTTTCTAGCACCCGCATCGCGGCGCCCTCGCCGCACACGCCCGCGTTGCGCGAGGCGTCGAACGGCCGGCAGGCGGTGGCCGGGTCTTCGCCCGATTGCCAGAACCCGGCGCCGGAGTGCCACAGCGGGTCGGTCATGTGCAGCCGCCGGCTGCTGCCGCCGGTGATCATCACGTCCGCCTGGCCGCGGCGGATCACCTCGGCGGCCTCGCCCAGGGCCAGCAGGCTGGAGGTGTCGCCGTGGGCCATGGTGTTGGTGGGCCCGCGGGCGTCGCGGCGGATGCCGATGTGGCACGCCGACATGTTGGGCAGGTACTTGAGCATCCACAGCGGGAAGAACTCGCGGAGGGCCGCCCCGCCCCAGCGGCTGAAGTCGAACGCCCGCTGCTCGTCCAGGCACGCGCGGTACGGGCCCTCCAGCTCGGTCATGTCGCAGTACATCAGGCCGCCGCCGCAGACGACGCCCATCCGCTCGGGGTCGATGCCGCCGGCGCCGGGTTCTTCCGGCAGGCCGGCGCCGGCCCACGCCTCTTCGCCCGCGGCGAACGCCCACTGGATCTCGTCGGCCATGACCTTGAGGCTCTTGCGCGGCTTGACGAACCGCTTGGCCTCGAAGCCGGTGACCGTGCCGCCGAACGGGGCGATCCAGCCCGCGTCGGCGAGGTCGTCGATGCGTCGCACGCCGCTGCGGCCCGCCTCGACCGCGGACCAAACCTCCTGGGCGCCCACGCCGATGGGGCACACCACGCCGGCGCCGGTGATGAAAACAGATTCGGCCACGGGCGGATTGGCGGTTAAGCGGCGGAAGTGCTTGGAAGGCGTTTGGGCGGAGTAGGACGATCCGGGGCCCGCAACCGGGCCGGCCACGCCCCCCAACCGCACAACGGCGGCGGCCGGCTGTAGCGGCCGCCGCATTCGGGCGAAGCCGCCCTTAGCCGCCGACCGATACCAGGGGCGTCGGGCGTTTGGTGCTGGAGCGGCTCTGCCCGCCCTGCGTGCCGCTGCCGGTTGTGCCGGCTGCGTGGGTTGGGCAATCCGCCCCAGCCTGCCGGCGCAGTCTAGTCCGGCCCGGCGGGGCCCTCAACGCCGCGGCCCGCCCCCGTGTCATCGGCCGCGTCGGGGCGGAAAAGGCTTGAGAACCGGTTTTCGCGCTGCGTAGACTCGAATCGTAGGCCGACTTTGCTGATTGCCCCGGTTGTCCCGAAGGCGCCTGCCATGATCCCCTCGTCTGCCGAACGTTCGCCCGCGCCCGCTACGCGACAAGCGTCGGTTGCTACGCCCGCCGCCAAGCCCTCCGCATCGCAGGCGAACCCCGCCGGCCCAACCAGCGGCCCGGGCGCCGAGGGCTTCTCCCTGTCGCAGGCGCGGACGATCGTCGGCCAGGCGTTCCGGCCCAAGCCGTGGGTCTACTGGACCGACCTGCTGGTCAGCTGGTCGGCGGCGATGGCGGCCTTCCACGCCGTGCAGGCGCCGGCGCTGGGCTGGCCGCTGCGTGTGGTGTGCTTCTTCGCCGCGGCGCTGCTGATCTACCGCTGCTCGCTGTTCATCCACGAGCTGATGCACCTGCCAGAAAACGTGATGCCGCTGTTCCGCCGGGCGTGGAACCTGCTGTGCGGGGCGCCGTTCTTGATCCCGTCGTTCGTGTACCTGACGCACGTCGACCACCACCGCCGCAAGCACTACGGCACCGATCAAGATGGCGAGTACCTGCCGCTGTCGAGCCGCTCGCCCTGGCACATCGTCTGGTACCTGTCGCAGAGCTTGTTCATCCCGATCTTGGCGGTGATCCGGTTCGGCGTGCTGACGCCCATGACGTGGCTCAACACGCCGCTGCGGGACTGGGTGCACCGGCACGCGTCGAGCATGATCATCGACCCCACGTACCTCCGCCCGCTGCCCACCAAGAAGGCGCTGCGGCAGATCCGCTGGCAAGAGTTCTGCGTGTGGGCGTACATCATGATCTTCGGCGTGCTGATCTACCGCGGCGCGTTCCACGGCGGCGTGGTCAGCCCGTGGGTGCTGCTGCAGGCGTATCTGACAGGCGTGTTCATCGTGACGGTCAACGCCGTGCGGACGCTGGGCGCCCACCGCTGGCTGAACAAGCCGGAGCACCAGATGACGTTCGTCGAGCAGATGCTGGACTCGGTGAACTACGATCGTGGCTGGCTGCCGGCGGTGTGGGCGCCGCTGGGCCTGCGGTACCACGCGCTGCACCACATCTTCCCGTCGATGCCGTACCACGCGCTGGGCGCCGCCCACGGCCGCCTGATGGCCGGCCTGCCCGCCGACTCGCCCTACCGCAAGACCGTAAGCCCGTCGGTGTGGTCCGAGCTCAGGAGCCTCTGGCGCCGTGCCGCGGCGTCGCAGGGGTGATGGCCGCGAGAAGGCACAGAACGCGCAAAAGGGACGCAGCAGCCGAAGGGGACACCGTCCGCTAGATGACTAGCTTCTTGCTTGCGTTGATCGCCGACGTAATTTCTGGCACGACAAAACAGAGGCTCGATGCGGTCGAAGCGTTTGATACCCCGCCTACAAGTTCGACTGCGAGACGGGCCGCAAGGGTGACGCTCGGTTTGTTTGTGGTGGCGGCTGGTTTTCTTTTTGCAGCGGCGTTGCTCGACGTCCTTGCAGCAAACCGTTTCGCCTCCGAAGTATGTGGTTGGATGGGAATCGCGTGCTTGCAACTCTGTGTCGTTAGCGGCCTGCGTTATGCAAGGCTCAACCGAAAAGCTGATGACCACGAGGGATGAAATCGCCGGCCGGTTCTTTGTGCCTTCTGTGCCTTTCCGCGGCCAACGCTTACAGCCACCCTGCGTCGCGGTACCACGCGGCGGTTTGGGCGTAGCGTTCTTCGAGCGGCGCGGCGGGGGCGAAGCCCAACTGCTGCTGTGCTTTGGCGCCCGAGCAGAGCCAGCCGGGCTGGGTCGCCTCGGTCAGCTTGTCCATGCCGAAGATCGACGGCTTGCCGGTCAGCTTGCCGATGGCGTCGCCCACAAGCGCCGGGATCAGGAAGGGCCACTTGCGCGTCTTCAGCACAAACACCCGGCAGCCCATGCCGCGGGCGGCCATCCGGCCCGCCTCGGCCCAGGTGGTGGGCTGGGGGTCGGTGGCGTAGTACAGGCCGGTCGCCTTATCGCCGGTTGTATCGTCGCTAGTTGAATCGCCGCCGGTCGAATCGCTGGCCGGCAGCCGCTCGCCCCGCTCGGCCGCCAGGTAGAACGCCTCGCACAAGTCGTCGGCGTAGATCAGCGAGACCGGCAGGCCCGACCGGTTGGGCACCGGGTGCAGGCGTGTCCGCTTGATGCCCTGGAAGACCAGGAAGCCGTCTTTGTCGCCCGGGCCGAACACCACCGGCGGGCGGACGATGGTGGTGGGCACCCGGCCGGCGAAGCGACGTGCGGCCCGCTCGCTGGCCAGCTTGCTCTTGCCGTACTTGGAGATGGGCGCGTCGGCGCCGGCCTCGGTGTGGGGCGTGTCCGCGGGCGAGGGGCCCGCCGCCGCCAGCGAGCTGGCGACCACCAGCACCGGCGGCCGCGGCTGCGCGGCGCACGCCTCGGCCAGGTTGTGGGCGCCCCGCTCGTTGACGTCGAGGAACTCCCCCAGCGTCGAGCCGTGCAGCCTGCCGGCCAGGTGATAGACCTCGTCGACGCCACCCTGCACACAGCCCAGCGCCGGCGGCAGGCTGGCCGGGTCGGTCACGTCGCCGGTAACAAAGCGGACGCCCAGCGGCTTCAGGCGATCGGTGTTCGACGTCTTGCGCACCAGGCATACGACGTCGCGGCCCGCGCGCTGCAGCCGCGCGACAAGGCGGGGCCCGATGAAGCCGCTGGCGCCGGTGACAAGGCTGGTGGGCATAGTGCGATACGATGGCCGGAGCGGAGAAAACAACCGACGACACGCCCGGCGTCGGCCGCTTCCCACGGCTCGCTAAGGGCGGGCGTGGAGCGGGCTGGGCTAGGGGCCGTCAACGCCCAGCGGTAAACTCGCACGGCCCGCCGCGGATCGCAACCCGCGGGGCCGCTGCCGCGTTGCCATGCCCCTCGCTCCCGCCGCTATGCCCGACGCCGCCGCGAAGTCTGACGCCGCCGCGAAGTCTGACGCCGCTACGCCCGCCGCCGGTATGCCCGACGTTCAGGTCCACCCGGTCACCAGCGGCCGGCAACGCAAGCAGTTCCTGGAGCTGCCTTGGAAGACCAACGCGGGCGACCCCTGTTGGGTGCCGCCGCTGCGGCACAACCAGAAGCTGCTGGCGGGCTTCGGCCGGCACCCGTTCTGGGACGACGCCGAGTGCCTGCCGCTGCTGGCCACCCGCGGCGGTGAGCCGGTGGGCCGCGTGCTGGCCATCATCAACCACGCCCACAACCGCTGGGCCAAAGAGCAACGCGGCTTCTTCGGCTTCTTCGAGTCCGTGGACGATGAGCGTGTGGCCGCCGCCCTGCTGAGCCGCGCCGGCGGCTGGCTCCGCGAGAAGGGCATGAACGCCGTCCGCGGGCCGGCCAACCCGTCGATCAACCACGAGTGGGGCCTGCTGATCGAGGGCTTCGACACGCCGCCCTACTTCCTGATGACGCACAACCCGCCGTACTACGGCCGGCTGGTCGAGGCGGCCGGCTTCTCCAAGGCGCAGGACCTGTACGCCTACTGGGGCGAGATCGACATGCTCCGCACCATGAAGACGGACAAGAAGATCCTGGCGCTCGACGCCAACATCCGCGAGCGGTTTGGCGTCACGCTCCGCTCGATGGACCGCAGCCGCTTTGTGGCCGAGGTCGAGATGTTCCTCGACATCTACAACCAGGCCCTGGCCGGCACGTGGGGCTACGTGCCGCTGTCCAAGGCGGAAGTGATGTTCATGGCCAAGGACCTGCGGCGGCTGATCGTGCCGGAGCTGGCCATCGTCGCCGAGCACGAGGGCCGGCCCATCGGCTGCGCGTTCGGCCTGCTGGACTACAACCCACGCATCAAGCGGATCGACGGCCGGCTGTTCCCGCTGGGCTTCCTCACGCTGCTGCGCAACCGCCGCGGCATCCACCGGCTGCGGATGATGAGCACCAACGTGCTGCCGGAGTTCCAGGGCTGGGGCGTGGGCGTGTGCCTGGCGCTGGGCATGCTGCAGCCGTCGCTGGCGTTCGGCATCCGCGAGACCGAGTTTTCGTGGGTGCTGGAGTCGAACAACCTGTCGCGCAAGACGCTCGAAAAAGGGGGCGCCCGCCGGTACAAGGAGTACCGCGTCTACGACCGAGTGCTTTGAACCGCCCCCGGCGCGGGCCGACGGAGAACCAGCCGCCGCGGATCGGCTCAGCCGGCCCCGTAGGCGAACGCCTCGGACACCAGCTCTACGCCGGCGGCCATGAGCTTGACGGTGATCGTGTCGGCCTTGACGTGGTCGACCACGTGGTCGCTCACACGCTCAAAGAGCGAGCCCCGCGTTGCCCCGTCGTCTGCTTTGCCGCCGCCCGCCTGTTCATCCGATTGGGCCGGCTTCGCCTTGATGGTGTAGTCCTCGGTCTCGCCATCCGCCTCGGTGAAGGTGAGCGTCACCTCGGCGGCGTCGACCGTCGCTGGCCGCTTCAGGTTGTCCAGCAGGTGGACACGCACGGCGTCGCCCTCGACAACCAGCTCGGCCTGGTACTTCGAGCCGCCCAGCGGCGCCAGCCGCCCGCCGTGGGGGCCGAACGGGTAGGCGAACTCCGCCGACGCGTGCTTCTTGCCGCCGGGCGGCTCGAAGTACCAGGCCGAGCTGGTTGTCGAGGGCGACGCCGTGCGTGTCCACCTGCTGGACAACCT
>JBCCQL010000113.1:0-8773 GCA_039024355.1 Planctomycetota bacterium | reverse complement strand
GATTGCGCGGGCCGGCCGGTGCTTGCTGAGCAAGCACCGGCTTGGCTCGTCAGCGGCCATACGCGTGCTGCTTCCGTGGGTGTTGGCGGCCGCCAGCGTGCAGCCCGCAGCGGGCGACGCGGTCGATAGGCTCGACTACGCCCTGCAGGTGCGTCCGATCTTGTCGGACAAGTGTTTCTTGTGCCATGGGCCCGACGAGGGCACGCGCGAGGCCGGCTTGCGGCTAGACAATGCGGAGGGAATCGCCGACGCCTTCGCAGGCGGCGTGTTTGACGACAGCGAGGCGTGGCGTCGCATCCACTCCGACGACGAGTACGAGGTGATGCCGCCGCCCGAGGCGGGCAAGCCGCTCTCGCCCGCCGAGATCGCCACACTGCGGCAATGGATGGCCGAAGGGGCCGAGTCGTCCGGCCACTGGGCGTTCGAGCCACCCAAGCGGCGTAAGCCGCCAGAGATCAACGCCGACGCAGCCGACCCTCAGCCGTCTGCGGGCGGCGCCTCTCGCGAGGCCCCGCGTGACGAGATCGACGCGTTCCTCCTCGCGAAACTGCGGAGCAATGGCCTCGGCTTCGCCCCGCCCGCGGCCAAGGCAACCCTGCTCCGGCGGGTCTCATTCACGCTAACCGGCCTACCGCCGACGCCCTCGGAGGTTGACGCCTTCTTGGCAGACGCGTCGCCGGGCGCGTACGAGCGTGTGGTCGATAGGCTGCTCGCTTCGCCGCGATTTGGTGAGCGTCTGGCGTCGGACTGGCTCGACGCGGCCCGCTACAGCGACACGTTCGGTTACCAGATGGACGAGGACCGCTACGTGTGGCCCTGGCGTGACTGGGTGATTGGCGCCCTGAACGCCGGCACGCCCTACGACGAGTTCATCACCCAGCAGCTGGCCGGCGACCTGCTGCCGGGCGCGTCGCGGGAGACCATCCTGGCGACAACGTTCAACCGGCTGCACCCGCAAAACTCTGAAGGCGGCAGCATACCCGAGGAGTTCCGGGCGGAGTACATCGCCGACCGCACGCAGACCTTCGCCACGGCCACGCTGGGCCTGACGATGGAGTGCTGCAAGTGCCACGACCACAAGTACGATCCGCTGTCGCAGCGAGACTTCTACGCCCTCAGCGCGTTCTTCGACAAGATCGACGAGGCGGGCCTCAAATCGTACTTCACCAAGTCGGTGCCGACGCCGACGCTTAGGCTGCCAACCAGCGAGCAGTCGCAGCAGCTACAGGCGGCGCAGCAGTTGCTTCGCAAAGCAGAAGCGCGTGTTGCTTCGGTTGCGACGGCAGAACGGCAAGCCGCGTTGCAGGCGGCTGGTCGCGTTGTTGACGCGGCGGGCGGGGGCAGCGTCACACCGAAGGCCGACCTGTCGCTCGGCCTGGAGGACGCCCGCGGCACGCCGAACAGACTTGTCGACGGCAAAGTCGGCAAGGCGATCCGGCTCAGCGGGGACGACGAGTTGATCGCCGGCAAGGGTTTTGCCTTTGAGCGGCACACGCCGTTCTCTATCAGCCTATGGCTGCGGGCAGAGCGGGAGCATGAGCGTGCCGTGATTCTTCACCGCTCGCGGGGCGGCACCGACTCGGCCAGCCGCGGGTACGAGTTGATCATCGAGCAGGGCCGGCTGAGCCCGGCGCTGGTGCACTTCTGGCCGGGCAACGCCGTCCGCGTGCGGGCGGTAGAGCCGCTCGCCCTGGGCCGCTGGGTACACGTTGCCATGACGTACGACGGGTCGAGCAAGGCGGCGGGCCTGCGGCTGTACGTCGACGGCCGCCCGGCGCCCGTTGAGGTGGTGCGCGACTGCCTGACCAAAACGATGGTCGACAAGGGCCGCAACGAAGTGGCCATCGGCGCCCGCACCCGCGACCGTGGATTCACCGACGGATCGGTCGACGAGCTCCGCATCTACCCCCGGCAGCTATCCGCCGTCGAGGTGCGGCGGGAGGCGGTCGATGGCGACGCCGATGCCTCGGGCCTGACCGATGAAGACCGCTTCGAGCACTACCTGCTGACCAGCAGCGAGGCGTACGCCAAGGCCCTGGCCGGGCTCCGAGCGTGCCGCGAGCGGCTGTTCAAGCTGCAAGACGGCGTTGCCGAAATCATGGTGATGCGTGAGCACGCCGCGGCGCCGGTCAGCCGGGTGCGTCTACGCGGCGCGTACGATTCGCTGGGCGAGGCTGTCGGGCCGGCGCCGCCGTCGGTGCTGCCCGGCTTGCCAGCGGGCCGCCGAGCGGACCGGCTTGCGCTGGCCGAGTGGTTGTTCGAGCCGGGCCACCCGCTCACGGCCCGGGTAGCCGTGAACCGCTACTGGCAGCTGGTGTTCGGCGAGGGGCTGGTGCGGACGCCGGAAGACTTCGGCAGCCAAGGCCAGAGCCCGACGCACCCGCAGCTGCTGGACAACCTAGCGCTCGATTTTTCGGAGGGCGGCTGGGACATCAAGGCGCTGCTCAAGCGGTTGGTGATGACGGCGGCCTACCGGCAATCGTCGATCGCCCCGGCGGAGACCGTGGCCGCCGACCCAGAGAACTTGTTGTGGGGCCGCGCCGGCCGCCGCCGCCTGCCCGCCGAGATGCTCCGCGACAACGCCCTGGCGGCCAGCGGCCTGCTGTCGGGCCGCATCGGCGGCCCGCCGGCCAAACCGTATGACCTCGAAGCAGCGTTCAAGCCGGTGCGGCGTGGTGCGGGCGACGCCCTCTACCGGCGGAGCGTCTACACGTACTGGAAGCGGTCGGCCCCGGCGCCGCTGATGACGGCCTTCGACGCGCCCGACCGCTCGGTCTGCCGCGTGAAACGCGAGCGGACGATGTCGCCGCTGCAGTCGCTGGTGATGCTCAACAGCCCGCAGTTCATCGAGGCCGCCCGGGTGCTGGCCGAGCAATCCCTCGCCTTGCACGGCGCCGACGACGCGGCCGTGATCCGGCACGCGTTCCTCGCGCTCATCAGCCGGGCGCCGACCGCAGACGAGACGCGTCTGCTCGCCGGCCTGCTCGATCGGCAGACGCGGGCCTACAGCGAGAAGACAGACGCCGCGTCAGCGCTGCTGGCCATTGGCGACCGTCCGCACGACGCCGCGTTGCCGCCGGCGCGGTTGGCAGCGGCGACAATCGTCGTGCAAACGATCATGAACCTCGACCTGGCCGTGACGCACCGCTAGCCGCGTGGCGTCGCGTGGGCGACAAGCGGGCAGCGGCCGCTGCTGAGCAAGATCTCCGCCGAGCAAAAAGGGCATAAAGCGTGGCAACCGTTGGTCACAATCATCGTTGCACCGGGGGCCGCTGCACCGGGAACAGCCCGCTGCTGGGGGCGTCGCGTCGGCAGCTGCTGCAGAGCACGGCGTTTGGCCTTGGCGGCATGGCGCTGGGCCAACTGATGGGGCGGCCGGCGGCGGCCTCGCCCGCGGCCAGCGGCGGCCACCAAGCGGCTGCTGCGGCGGGCGTGCCAACGGGCCGCACCGCCAAGCGGGTGATCTTCTTGTTCCAGTCGGGCGCCCCGTCGCAGATGGACCTGTTCGACTACAAGCCGGTGCTGAACCAGCGGCACGGCGAGGAGCTGCCCGACTCGGTGAGGCGTGGCCAGCGGCTGACCGGCATGAGCGCGTCGCAGTCCAGCATGCCGCTGGTGGGCTCGCCGTACAAGTTCGCTCAGCACGGCCAGAGCGGCGCCTGGGTCAGCGAGCTGCTGCCGCACACCGCGTCCGTTTCAGACGACCTGTGCTACATCAAGTCGGTGCACTCAGAGGCCATCAACCACGGGCCGGGCGTCTGCTTCTTCCAGACGGGCAACCAGTTCCCGGGCCGGCCCAGCATCGGGGCGTGGCTCAGCTACGGCTTGGGCAGCGAGAACGCCAACCTGCCGACCTTCGTGGTGCTGATCACCAAGAACAAGGGCGGCCAGCCGCTGGTGTCGCACTACTGGGGCAACGGCTTTTTGCCTTCGCGGCACCAGGGCGCTCGGTTCCGCAGCGGCAAGGACCCGGTGCTGTACCTCGACCGCCCGCCGGGCATCGACTTGGGCGCCCGCCGCGACACGCTCGACACCCTGCGGCAGCTCCACGAACTGCAGAAGCAGACCAGCCCCGAGCCGGCCATCGACGCCCGCATCAACCAGTACGAGCTGGCGTTCCGCATGCAGGCGTCGATCCCGGACGTGGTCGACACGTCCGACGAGCCCGAATCGACCTTCGAGCACTACGGGCCCGACTCACGGGAGCCGGGCACCTACGCCGCCAACTGCCTGCTGGCCCGGCGGCTGGCGGAGAAGGGCGTCCGCTTCATCCAGCTCTACCACCAAGGCTGGGACCACCACAACAACCTGCCCAGCGGCATCAAGCAGCAGTGCCGCGAGACGGACCAGGCCAGCGCGGCGTTGGTTTCCGACCTCAAGCAGCGTGGCATGCTGGACGACACGCTGATTGTGTGGGCGGGCGAGTTCGGCCGCACCAACTACTGCCAGGGCAAGCTCACCGCCAGCAACTTCGGCCGCGACCACCACCCCCGCTGCTTCACGGTCTGGATGGCCGGCGGGGGCGTCAAGCCGGGCCTCTCCTACGGCCGGACGGACGACTACTGCTACAACATCGACGACAAGCCGGTCTCGGTGTTCGACCTCAACGCCACGCTGATGCACACGCTGGGCATCGACCACAAGGCGTTGACCTACCGCTACCAGGGCCGCGACTTCCGCCTGACCGATGTGCACGGCACGGTGCTCACCGACGTGCTGGCGTGAGGCCCGGCTGCCGCTGGCGACCGGCTACGCGGAGCCGGTCTTAAAGCGGTGGCTCTGGTGCGCCTCAAGAATCGCCTAGACAGAGTCGGCTAAACAGCAGCCCACGCGTCGGGCTGCAGCGCGAAAGCGGCGCGGGGCGATCGAAGCGTCACCGCGCTGCGCCGCCAAGGACGACGGCGTCGCAGAAACACAGCCGCCGAGAAAAAGCAGAGGCGCCGGGCGGATTCGAACCGCCGATGTCGGATTTGCAATCCGATGCCTTAGCCACTTGGCCACGGCGCCACGGGTGTCGGGCGGAGGGCTAACCCAGTAGCCGCCTCGCCATGCAACTACTTCGACCACTACAGCCGGGTCGCTGAAGAAAAAGCTACGTAATCCGCACGGCTCGGTCAACAGCGGCAGAGTAGCGAGTGGCGGCAGAGTTTAACGCCGCTGGGGTGGCCGTGCGGACACGTGGGTTTTGACGCACGCAATTGGACGCGGGCACAAAAACGGCGGCCCCGCGTGGGTGCGGGGCCGCCGGTGATGCTGACTGCCATTGCCGTAGCACGCTGGGCGGCACGGCAACGCTTGCCGGGGTCGACCCGGCGCCGTGGTTTACCCAGAGATGGGCTTTATTCGGTGCCCGAGCCTTCGGCTTCTTCCTCGGTGCCGCTGCCCTCTTCGGCGTCGGCGTCACCGGCCATGGCTTCGGTCTTCTCCTCGGGCTCCGCCGGCGGGGCCGGGGGCGCGGCGGGCTCGCCGCAGCCAATGACGCCGGCGACCAGCAGGGCCGCCAGCGAGCCGCTAAAGAACTTCTTCATCGGTATCTCCGTGTAGGCATCGTGTAAGGAGTGCGTTGCGTGCCGCCAGCTTCTGGCCGCCCGCGGTGTGGGCCCGCGGTGTGGGCACGCGGCGACGGACGGGCGTTGCCGCACGCCGGGTGCATAGCCTAGCAGGCTAGCGGCGTATCCGCCAATCGCCGGCGGGGCCTGCCGCGCGAAGCCGGACAGCTTGCGCGACCGTTACGGTACCGGCGGCGCCGGCAGGCAAGCGGGCGATGCAACGCAGCCGGCCGGCTGCGGGGTGAACGGCGGGCACGCCATGGTCCGATAGTTGGGTAGGCGCCCGGCACGGGCTCGGCCGCCACGCCCGCCACTTTTGAGCCCACCAGGGAGCGCCCATCATGCGTTTGCTTGCCGCCGCCGCGTTCGGCTGTTTTGTCCTGCTGCCGTGCCTTGCCGCGTCGGCCCAGCCGCCGGCCGCCGAGCAGCAGCCCCCGCGGGGCGACCGGTCGGGCTGGTACTACGAGCCCGGCTACGAGAAGCCGACGCCGCTGATGATCATCCACCAGAAGGCCCGCATGCGTGCGATGGCCCGGCTGCGGCGGATGGAGGCGATGGCGGCCTACGGCATGTCCAACGCGCGGCCCACGGCGTCGGCCACGCCGCACACCGGCATGTACAGCCCGGCCTGGCAGATGCCCGGCGGCCGGCCCTTCGCGTGGTACACGCACCGCGCCCCGGCGTACTACTTGTGGCGGTAGCTTTTGAAGGGTGAAGAGAGAAGGGTGAAGGGAGAAAGGTGAAGAGAGAAGGGTGAAGGGAGGCCCTCCTTTGGCCTCTCCCCAGTGTCCTGCGTGCCTCGGTGGTGAAACTTGCGGCGCCCGCTGGAGTGCTTCTCCGTGGGCGCCCTCACGCCGACAGCTTGAGCATCGCCTTGAGGAACTTGGCGGCGAACGGCGTTAGCTTGGTCCGCGAGTAGAGGTCGCCCACCTTGCGGAGGGCCTCGGCGGTGGTGGGGTACGGGTGGATGCTGGCGGCGATCGCCCCCAGGCCGATCTTGTTGGTCATGGCGATCGACACCGCGCCGATCAGGTCGCCCGCGCCCGGCCCGACGATCGTCGAGCCGACGATCTTGTCGGTCCCCTTCGCGACGTGCACTTTGACAAAGCCCTCGGTCTCGCCCTCGAGTATCGCGCGGTCGACGTGCTCAAAGTCTTGGCGGAAGGTGTCGATCGCCACGCCCTGCTCGGCGGCGGTCTTCTCGTTCAGCCCGACGTGCGCCAGCTCGGGCGACGTGTACGTGGCCCACGGCACCACCAGCGAGCTCGCCTTCGCCTTGCCAAACCCCAGCGGCGTGAACAGCGCGTTCCGCACCACGGCCCGCGCCATGAAGTCCGCGGCGTGCGTGAACTTGAGCGGCCCGGTGACCGAGTCCGGCGAGCAGACATCGCCGGCGGCGTAGATGTTGGGGTTGGTCGTCTGGAAGAAGTCGTTCACCTCGACGCCGGCACGCTTGTCGAACTTGACGCCCACCTTCTCGAGCCCCAGCCCGCTGACGTTGGGCGCCCGGCCCACGGCGACCATCAGCTTGTCGACCACCACGTCGTAGCCGCCCTCGGCGGCGTCGGCGGTCATGCGGATGCGCCCGCCCTCGGCCGGCGACAGCCGCACCGTGCGGCCGTGGCCGTAGACCCGGACGCCGTCACGCTCGAGGGCCGCCTGGACGATGCGGCCGGCGTCTTCGTCCTCGCGTGGCAGGACGTGGGCCTCGGCGTTGACCAGGTGCACCTGGCTGCCGAAGCGGGCGAACGACTGGGCGAGCTCGGCGCCGATCGGACCCGCGCCGATCACGCCCAGCGACGCCGGCAGCTCCGTCAGCGAGAAGATCGACTCGTTGGTCAGGTAGTCGATGCCCGCCTCGGCCAGCGAGTCGAGCCCCGCGATGGGCGGCGCCGCGGCCCGGGCGCCGGTGGCGATCACCGCCTTCTTGAACTTCAGCGGCGTGCCGTCGACCTCCACCGTGCCGGAGTCCACAAAGTCGGCCCGGCCGATGTAGACGTGCACCCCCTTCTCTTCCTGGAACCGCTTGGCGGAGTCCGCCGGGCTGATGTCGGCCCGCAGCTTCCGCATCCGCTGCATGGCCGCGGCGAAGTCGACCGAGACGCCCTCCGGCACCCGCACGCCGAACTCCCCCGCCCGGCGGACGGCGGCCGCCGCCCGGGCGGCGCTGATCACGCCCTTGGACGACACGCAGCCGACGTTCAGGCAGTCGCCCCCCATGAGGTTGCGTTCGATAAGGGCGACCTTCGCCCCCAGGCCGGCCGCCACGGCCGCGGTCACCAGGCCCGCGGTGCCGGCCCCCACCACCACCAGCTGGTAGGGCCCGTCGGGCGTGGGGTTCTGCCACTGCGGCGGGTGGACGTTCGCCTCGAGCCGCTGGTTGTGCTCGTCGTACGGCTGCAACTCGATAGGCCCGGCAACGCCGGCTTCGATGATCGTGGTCATGGCTCTCTCCCGGTTGGCTTGTTTGGGTGGGCTGATTCGGGTCGGTCGGCGGACCGCCCGACGCGGCGGGATGTTAGACGGCTACACCGTTCTGAGTCTCATCGTGGCCGGGGTTGGCGGCGCCGCGCTTGAGCAGGCCGACGGCCTTCTTGGCGACTAGCGGGAAGGCGCCGAGCAGCGTGAAGGCGATGGCGATCTGTGTCAGCCGGCCGGGCGTAAACACGGCGCCGGCGCCCTCGTCGATCAGCGTCCGCAGGTCGGGGATCCGCGACCCGGCGTAGCAGTAGACCGCCGTGCCGGCCAGCATGCCCAGCTGGCTGACCCACCAGTAGGTCGAGACCCGCATCTTGGTCAGCCCCATCACGACGTTGATCACAAAGAACGGCACCGCCGGGATGAGCCGCAGCGTGAACAGGTAGAACGCCCCCTCGCGGTCGAGGGCGTCGTTGAACGCCTGCAGCTTGTCGCCGAAACGCTGCTGGATGCTGTCCTGGAACAGGTAGCGGCTCAGCAGAAAGGCGACGGTCGCGCCGGTAGTCGAGGCGAAGCTCACCAGCAGCGTGCCCGGCCCCCAACCGAAGTACCAGCCCATGATCAGCGTCATCAACGCCGCGCCGGGCAGCGATAGCCCGGTCACCAGCACGTAGGCCAGGAAGGCGATGCCGAACACCAGCAGGAAGTTGCTGGCCTGGTACTGCTTGAGGCTTGTCTCCTGCTCGGCGAGCCAGTTGAGCGTCTCTGGGTTGCCAAACTTCCAGTAAGCGGCGCCGATCACGGCG